>JBLNCU010000174.1:0-9433 GCA_050260935.1 Bacillota bacterium | reverse complement strand
ATTTGCGCACTGGCAAATAGGGATTCGGCCAACGGCTGGATGATTGGAGCCGGATGAGCCGAGAGGTTCACGTCCGGTTCTGAGAGGGCCTTGGGGTGAAATTCCCTGGGGCTACTCACCGGAACATCTATGTCAAGAGCAAAAGAGCCGGAGAAAGGGTTATGGCGAGTATAACCGCATTCCTGGAAGAAAAGCTCAAGCTTAGGGTGAACCCGACGAAAAGCGCGGTGGACAGACCTTGGAGACGAAAGTTTCTTGGGTTTTCGTTCTACACTTGCAAGGGTGGAATTGGTATTCGGGTGCATGAAAAGTCCATCGCAAGATTCAAAGGAAGAGTGAAAGAAATCCTGTCAAGGAGTAGCGGAAAAAGCATTAAGCAAATATTAGAGCGGTTAAAACAATGCCTAACCGGATGGATTAATTTCTTCGGTTTGGCGGATATGAAGAAGCTCGCCAATGCTCTGGATGAATGGATTCGACGCAGACTGAGAATGTGTATATGGAAGCAATGGCGGAAAATCAAGACCAGGCATAATAATTTAGTCAAACTTGGTATTGAAGACCGTCAAGCGTGGCAGTTTGCGAACACAAGAAAAGGCTACTGGAGAATATCCAATAGCCAAATTCTGAAGCTTTCACTCACTAATGAATACCTTGCTAAATTAGGGCTTATCAGCCTCTCGCAAAGATACTTATCGAGTCGCTAAATTCTGATGAACCGCCGTATGCCGAACGGCACGTACGGTGGTGTAGGAGGGTCGGCGGTTAATCACCGCCCCCTATCCTAATTCCCGGCCTTAATCACCAATCAGGCGAGGCAAACCCGGTTGAAATCCGGCGGTAATTAAATTAACCGCAGGTTTCAACCTGATTTTCAGGCAACTTTATGCAACAATTTCCAGCGTAAAAATTGTATTTTGGTAGAGGGTTTTACTTTTGAGATAAGAATTATTCTTGCAAAAACCCCAGGTGAAGCCATGAAATCCCGTTTTTATCCATTTTTCGCATTAAGCCTGCTTACTTTGCTGGTTTCAACGGTCGCCTTTACCGCTCCAGGAGTAAATTTAACAGCCGCAGCCGCTGTACTTATGGATTATACCACCGGCGAAATTCTTTTTCAAAAGAATGCCAACCAAAGACGGGCCCCGGCCAGCACCACCAAAATTATGACGGCTATTCTCGCCATTGAGCGGGGCACCCCGACAAAAATAGTCACCGCCAGCGCTAGGGCGAGCAAAGCTGACGGTTCATCGATTTGGTTGGCCCCGGGGGAACGCCATACTTTAAAAGATTTGTTGTACGGAATTCTTTTAAGCTCTGGGAATGACGCCTCCATCGCCGTAGCGGAAGATTTGGCCGGTTCTGAAAGCAAATTCGCGGCCTTAATGAATGCCAAAGCCAGGGAGATTGGCGCGGAGAACACTCATTTTGTCAACTGCAACGGGCTGCCGGAAAAAGAGCATTACTCCACCGCTTACGATCTGGCCCTTATCGCCCGTTACGCCCTCCGCTACCCCTTGTTTGAAGAGATTGTCAGGACCAGGAAGAAAATTATCGCTTGGCCCGGCCATAAATGGGACCGGATAATGTACAACCACAATAAGCTTCTTTGGCGTTACAAGCACGCCGATGGCATCAAAACCGGCTATACCCTCCAGGCCGGAAAATGTTTAGTTTCCTCGGCTACCAAGGACGGCCATCGCTTGATAGCGGTGGTTTTAAAAAGCAGGGATACGTATGGCGACTCGGAGCGGCTTTTTAATTACGGGTTTGATCATTTTCAATTATTAACCGTGGCCACCCCCGAAAAGAAATTGGGCGCCGTCAACGTTGATGAGGGTATCAAAGAGCAGGTACCGGTTGCCACCACCCAGCCGGTACAGCTTCTGATCCCCAAAGGGGCGGAGGACAAGCTGAAAATCAACATGGAATTGCCGGAGTCGGTGAAAGCTCCGGTCAAGCAGGATCAACCGGTGGGAGAATTAGCTGTTCAACTCGGGAATAAAGTACTGGAAAGAGCGGCGTTGGTAACGGCGGCTCCCGTTCCCCGCAAAAGTCTCTGGCAAAGAATCTGGGATTGGTTCAAGGAATTGTTGAATTAACCTTTCGACTTGACGCGTGGCCCGGGCGGTGCTATAATCTTTATACGATGCGAGAGTGGCGGAATGGCAGACGCGCTAGACTTAGGATCTAGTGGGCAACCGTGCGGGTTCAAGTCCCGCCTCTCGCACCAAGCGGTTCTGCTGAAAACGGGCCACTTTTCAATACCGATTTAACTATTGACATTTCGCAATAACAACGGTAATATTTTGATATATCCTCGGATAAACCGGGGTTTATTTTTATGCTGAAGTTTTGATGCTCCAATGATGGAAGCGGCTGCTAAAGCGGGAGGAATTTAAGTCTCTCCGTCGAAATGCTGATTAAGGGGCAAGAAATTTTGGCGTCAATCATATATTAATAGTACAGATTCAGGAGGAGCATAAATGCAGTTTAACCTGGAAAAGCTAGAGCAGAATTTTGTGATGCTGGAGGTTACGGCGGAACCTAAAGAGATTGACGAAGCATTAGCCGAGAGTTATAAAGTTGTGGTCAATAAGGTGTCTCTGCCCGGTTTTCGAAAGGGGCATATCCCGCGACATATTCTTGAAGCTCAGCTCGGTAAAGGGGTCCTTTACGAAGACGCTATCGAAATTTTAGTCACTAAAGGATACCTTAAAGGGCTTGAAGAATATAAACTGGAACCGATAGCCCAACCCAAGCTGGAAGTGGAAGAGGCGTTTACCGAAGGTAAACCTTTTGTATTCAAGGCCAAAATCGAAGTATTACCCGAGGTTAAACTTGGACAATATAAAAATCTGGAAATCGAAAAGATCAAGCCGGTAGTAGAGGAGAGCCAGGTTGACGAGAGGCTGAAAGCCCTTCAAGAGCGCCATGCGGAATTGGTTTTAAGCGAAAAAGAATACTTGGAGAAGGGCGATTTTGCCGTTATTGATTTTGAGGGTTATATTGACGGAAAGCCTTTTCCCGGCGGCGCCTCCCAGGGTTATTCCCTGGAGATCGGTTCCGGCAGTTTTATTCCGGGATTTGAAGATCAACTGGTGGGAATGAAAACCGGTTCCGAGAAGGAGATTCGGGTCACCTTCCCGGAAGATTATCCCAACAAGGAATTGGCCGGTAAAGAAGCCGCCTTTAAAGTATCCCTGAAAGAGATTAAAGTTAAAGAGATTCCCGCTTTGGACGACGAGTTTGCCCAGAGTGTCGGGAAGTTTGAAACTTTGGATCAGCTCAAAGCCGATCTTCGGGATAAACTGATGGCCATGAGTGAACGGGACTCCGAAGCCAACTTTGCTCAAGCGGTGGTTGACAAAGCCGCCGAAAATTCCACGGTTGAACTGCCGGAGACTTTAATTCATCAAGAGATGCATGACCTTTTGCACCGTTTTGAACACAACTTGGCCTACCAGGGTTTAACTTTGGAAAAATATCTGGCTTATGCCAAAAAGACTGAAGAGCAGGTTATGGAGGATTTTCGCCCGGAAGCCATCAAGCGGGTCAAGACCGATCTGGTTTTAAACACCATTGCCAAAATTGAGGACATTCAGGTGACCGATAACGAGCTTGATGAAAAAATCAGGGAACTAGCCAGTCTCTATGAGCAGAAAAACCCCGAGAAGTTCCGGAAAGACTTGGAGAAGAACGGCCGTTTGACCGATATCAAACAAGCTATTCTTTTGGAAAAAACCGCTGATTTTCTGAAGGAACAAGCCAAAGTAATTGAAAAATAGTTTCGGAGGTTTCAAAATGAATTTAATTCCAATGGTTGTTGAGCAGACCAATCGCGGCGAAAGGGCTTACGATATTTATTCCCGTCTTTTAAAGGACAGAATTGTCTTTATCGGCGGCCCGATCGACGACAATATGGCCAATCTGGTCATCGCTCAGTTGCTCTTTTTGGAGAGCGAGGATCCTGAGAAGGATATTTTCCTCTATATTAACAGCCCAGGTGGCGTGGTTTACTCCGGCTTGGCAATTTATGACACCATCCAGTATATCAGACCGCAGGTGACTACCACTTGCGTCGGAATCGCCGCCAGCATGGCCGCCTTGCTCCTGGCTGCCGGTACCAAAGGCAAGCGCTTCGCTTTACCCAACTCCCGGGTGATGATCCACCAGCCTCACGGCGGGGCGGAGGGTCAGGCGGTTGATATCGAGATTCAAGCCAAAGAAATTTTGAGGCTGCGGGAGATCGGCAACCAGATTTTAATAAAGCACACCGGGCAACCGCGGGAAAAAATCGAGCGCGACGTGGACCGCAATTTCTGGATGTCAGCGGCTGAGGCTAAAGAGTACGGGATAATTGACGATATATTTGTTAGTAAGAAAAAATGATTTAAGGAGCCAAATTAGGTATAGATTGCTTGGTTTCGGGCAATTACGGTAAAGTCCGTAATTTTTAATTTTCAATTGTCCAAATTCCGCCAATTGTCAATTAAAAAGCCCCAAAAATCCGAAAGTGAGGTGGGAAGGAATGCTTAAATTCGGAGATGAGAAAGGCCAGTTGAAATGTTCTTTCTGTGGAAAGGCGCAAGAACAGGTTAAAAAACTAATTGCTGGTCCGGGGGTTTATATTTGCGATGAATGCATTGAATTATGCAATGAAATTATCGATGAAGAGCTGAATGAGGAAGTTAGTTTAGATATCGGCAATAATCCCAAGCCTAAAGAGATCAAGGAAATCTTGGATCAATACGTAATCGGCCAGGAAGACGCCAAAAAAACGCTGGCGGTGGCCGTCTACAATCATTATAAACGGATCAATTCCGAGGAGCGCTTTGAGGATGTCGAGCTTCAAAAGAGCAACATCCTGCTGCTCGGTCCCACAGGCTGTGGCAAAACCCTATTGGCGCAGACCTTGGCCAAAATATTGAATGTTCCTTTCGCTATCGCCGATGCCACTTCTTTGACAGAAGCCGGTTATGTCGGTGAAGATGTTGAGAATATACTTTTAAAACTGATTCAAGCTGCGGATTATGATGTGGAACGAGCCGAAAGAGGCATTATTTATATAGACGAAGTGGATAAAATCGCCCGGAAATCAGAAAATCCCTCAATTACCAGGGATGTTTCCGGTGAAGGGGTTCAACAAGCCTTATTAAAGATTCTCGAGGGGACGGTGGCTTCCGTACCGCCGCAAGGAGGCAGGAAACACCCCCATCAAGAATTTATCCAGCTTGATACCACTAATATTTTGTTCATTTGCGGCGGCGCTTTCGATGGTCTGGAGAAGATCATCGAGAACCGGATCGGTAAAAAAACAATGGGTTTCGGGGCCGAGGTCCGGTCAAAGGCCGAAAAACCCCTGGGAGAAATCTTGCGCCAAATTATGCCCGAGGATTTGCTGAAATTTGGTTTAATCCCGGAATTTGTCGGCAGACTGCCTATTGTGGTGGCCCTGGATGCTCTTGATGAAAAGGCGCTGGTCCAGATTTTAACTGAACCCAAAAATGCCCTGGCCAAACAGTTCCAAAAACTTTTCGAGCTGGACAATATCGAACTGGCCTTTGAACCGGAGGCCTTGGAATCCATCGCCAAACTGGCTATCAAACGGAACACCGGCGCTAGAGGCTTGCGGGCGATAATTGAAAAACTGATGCTGGATTTAATGTATGAACTGCCATCCCGTAATGACTTAAAACGGTGTGTAATCACCAAGTTAATGGTCGAAGAACACGGTGATCCTGTTTTAATCGGAGTTGAACCCCGGAAGAAGAAGAAAGAAGAATCAGCCTAGCGAAATAAAAAAGCAGCCGCTTTGTGGCCAAAAATCCCAGCAAATTTCTATTTGTTGGGTTTTTTTTGCCCTCTCCGTCCGAAGCGGCCAACCGCTTCTTGTTTAAAAAGCCTTTTGATTGGTGATACTATTGGTAAACTGCGCGAAAGGAGTTTACCGCTATGGAGGTTTTAGGAAACGTCATCGGACTGATTAATCTGTTCTTCGCAATCGTCATCGGCTTGTATTTTTGGAACTTACTAAAATCGCAACAGGGAAATAAAGTTGCCGTGGATCGGGAGTCACGTAAGGAAATGGAAAAATTACAGCGACTGCGCAGGATCTCGCTAACCGAACCGCTTTCGGAAAAAACGCGGCCCACCAGTTTTGAAGAGATTATTGGGCAGGATGATGGGCTTAGGGCGTTAAGGGCGGCCCTTTGCGGCCCAAATCCCCAGCATGTAATCCTTTACGGACCTCCGGGGATTGGAAAAACCGCCGCCGCCAGGGTGGTTTTGGAGGAGGCCAAAAAACAGCCGTTCTCTCCATTTAAAGATTCAGCGAAATTTGTAGAGATTGACGCTACTACCGCCCGGTTCGATGACCGGGGGATCGCCGATCCTTTAATGGGCTCGGTCCACGATCCAATTTATCAAGGCGCCGGACCTTTGGGCATCGCCGGGATTCCTCAGCCGAAACCGGGCGCGGTGACCAAGGCCCACGGGGGGATTCTATTCATCGATGAAATCGGGGAACTTCATCCGATTCAAATGAATAAACTTTTGAAGGTGTTGGAAGACCGGAGGGTGTTTTTGGAAAGCGCTTATTACAGCACCGAGGATACCAATATTCCCAGTCATATTCATGATATTTTTCAAAACGGGCTGCCGGCTGATTTTAGGCTGGTGGGCGCCACCACCAGAATGCCTCAGGATATTCCGCCGGCCATTCGCTCCCGCTGCCTGGAGATTTTTTTTCAATCTCTCTCACCGGCTGATGTAAAAATCATCGCCGAGAATGCGGCTAAAAAAATCAGCTTTGAACTGGAACCCGGTGTTATTGAAATTATCATTAAATACGCCACCAACGGCCGGGATGCGGTGAATTTAATCCAGATCACCGCCGGATTGGCCATTACCGAAGGCCGGAAAAGAATTACCGTCAAGGATGTTGAATGGGTCATCCATAGCGGGCAATATTCACCGCGGCCGAATGTAAAAATACCTCCCAAACCTCAAGTAGGGTACGTTAATGGCTTGGCGGTTTTCGGGCCCAACATGGGTTCGGTGATTCAGGTTGAGGTTTCAGCCATTCCCGCTACCGAACCAGGTAAAGGCCGGATAACCACCACCGGAGTGGTTGATGAGGAGGAGATGGGCCAGCCCGGACGGACCATCCGCCGGAAGAGTATGGCTTTGGGTTCGGTGGAGAACGTTCTGACGGCACTCCGCAAATTTTTAAATGTTAATCCTTACGATTATGATATTCATATTAATTTTCCGGGCGGGGTCCCCATTGATGGGCCATCGGCCGGAGTTACCCTGGCCACAGCAATCTATTCGGCAATCACTGGACTAGTGGTTGACAATGAGATAGCGATGACCGGTGAAATCTCAATTCGTGGCGGTGTAATGCCGGTGGGAGGGGTAGTGCCCAAGATCGCCGCCGCCAAGGAGGCCGGAGTCAAAAAAGTATTGGTTCCCAAGGAAAACTGGCAGGAGATTTTCGCGGATGAAACGGGGATTGCCATAATTCCGGTGGAGCGAGTCGAGGAAGTTATTAAGCTGGCGGTTCTCAAACCAGTGGTTGAGGTCGGCCCGGTTTTAATCATCAACAGCGAGCAGCCGGTTATTTCGGCGTAAATTCCGAGTACATTCACACTCGTTTAACATTTAATGGGGTTATAAACTCCAATTTTTTATTATATAATTGAATTGCTATTTTTTGCCCTTCGAGGGAAAATAGTCTAAGCTGCTTCGAAAGCCCGGTTTTCCGGGGACTTTGAAAGTCGTGGAGGTGATACCCGGTGGCGGCCGGTGGTTATCCAAAGATTGTTTTAGCGCTGGGAGGGGGAGGAGCCAGGGGGTTTGCTCATATCGGGGTGCTCCAGGTTCTCAAAGAAGCCGGCGTTAAGATCTCCGGGATAGTCGGCACCAGTATGGGGGCCCTGATTGGCAGCACTTTCGCGGCTGGAACCGACCTCTACTACTTAGGCCAGCTGGTTGAATATTTGCACTGGGAGGATTTGATCGATCTCCGTCTGCCTAATCTGGGCCTGATCGATGGAACTAAAGTAAAGATTGTAATCGACCTTCTGACCAAGGGCAAGCGGTTTGAGGATTTATCGATACCGTTTTGGGCGGTGGCTACCGATTTATATTCCGGTAACGAAGTGGTTTTTACAACGGGCCCACTAGCCCCCGCGGTTCGCGCCAGTATTTCCATACCCGGGGTATTTTATCCGGTCGAGTTGGAAGGCCGGACTCTGGTTGATGGGGCGGTGGTGGCCGGAGTGCCGGTATCGGTAGCCAAAAAAATGCGAGGGGATATTACAGTTGGTGTAAATGTCGGGTTTGATCATACCCAGCACCAGGTGAATAATATTTTCGATGTGCTGTCGAAAGTAATTGATATTATGGGGAATCTTTTAGACGCGGAACAGATAAAAATGGCGGATCTGGCAATTATTCCGCAATTGGGCAGCATTGGCACTATGCATTTTCAACGGGCCAAGGAGTGTATAAGCATCGGCCGGAAAGCGGCGGAGGGAATACTACCGGGGTTGCTTGAAAGAATTCAAAGCTATCAAGGGGGAAAGGATCAGGTTGGCTGAGCTTGGATGCTGATTTTATAGTTGTTGGCGCCGGTCCCGCCGGGATAATGGCCGCAATAACCGCCGGGCGTCAAGGCGTGCGGACGGTCCTGGTTGAAAAAAACCGGAGTATAGGAAGAAAATTGGCTATCACCGGGGCTGGCCGTTGCAATGTAACCAATTTTGCCGATATCAACGAACTAGTGGCCAATATCCCAGGGAACGGCCGGTTTTTATTCAGCGCTTTCCAACGGTTCGGGCCTCACGATTTAATGGATTTTTTCCAAACCGGACTGGGGGTGCCCCTAAAAATTGAACGGGGCAACCGGGTTTTCCCCGAGTCCGACAAGGCTCAGGATATTGTAGGGGCTTTATACAAGGGTTTAAAAGAAGCCGGAGTAACCGTACTCACCGAAACCAGAGCCGCCGGTCTATTGGTTGATCCGGAAAACCGGCTCGAAGGAGTAATTCTAGCCGATGGAAGGAGAATTAGAGGAAAAGCGACGCTGATTGCCACCGGCGGTTTATCCTATCCAGGCACCGGGAGCACCGGGGATGGATTGAAATTTGCCAAAGCGGTGGGGCATACAATTACCGAATTAACTCCTTCGCTGGTACCGTTGGAGACCAAAGAAGAATGGGTTAAGGATCTCGAGGGGTTATCCCTGGTAAATGTAGAAGTGACCGCCTTTTACCACGGGAAAAAAATTCAGACCGAATTCGGGGAGATGTTGTTTACCGGATTTGGGCTCTCAGGCCCGGTTATTCTAAGTTTAAGCCGGGAGATAGCCCCTTTGGCGATAAAAAAGCCTTATTCGGTAGTGATTGTCATCGATTTAAAACCGGCT
>JBLNCU010000173.1:0-4933 GCA_050260935.1 Bacillota bacterium | reverse complement strand
GAATCATCTTTTGGACCCCCATGGCCAGGGCAATGGTTACTATCGCCGGCAGCCCTTCCGGTATTGCCGCCACCGCCAGACTGACCGCTGCCAAAAACATCTGCCGCGGCGGCTCCCCGCGCAGTATTCCCATCGTTCCTACGGCGGCGCATACTCCCAGGCAGATATATACCAACCATCTTCCAAGTTGTTCCAGACGCTTTTGAAGCGGAGTCTCTTCATTTTGGGCGGTGTTGATCATCCCGGCGATCTTCCCGATCTCGGTCTGCATTCCGGTGGCAGTTACCACCGCCCGGCCCCGACCGCTGGTAACCACGGTTCCGGCGAAAACCATATTTCGCTGATCGCCTAATGGCGGATTGGCTTCTTGTAATAATTTTTCCGCTTTTAAAACAGCCAGTGACTCTCCGGTCAAGGTCGCTTCATTGATCTCCAGGTTAATCGCTTCAATAAGCCGGCCGTCGGCGGCGATCCGGTCGCCGCTCTCCAAAACCAGAATATCGCCGGGCACCAGCAATTTGGCGGCAATGCGCTGAACCTTGGAATCGCGGAAAACATGAGCCAGCGGCGCCGTTAATTCCTTCAAAGCCTCCAGTGACTTTTCCGCCCGGTATTCCTGAACAAACCCGAGAATGGCGTTGAGAACTACGATGGCAATAATAGTGACGGCATCAGCCTTTTCCCCCAGCATTCCCGAGACAATGGCCGCCCCAATCAACACCAGCACCATGAAGTCTTTAAATTGCTCCCCAAAGATCCGCCAGCGGGAAATTTTCAGGGGGGATTCTAATTGGTTCTGACCTACCTTGGCCAGCCTTTTGGCGGCCTCTCCAGTGGTCAAACCCTTCGCGGGACAACTGGCAAAAGCTTTAATTACTTCGTCCGTCTCGATATTGAACCAGTTAGACATCTTTAGCCTCCGTTGATTGTGAAGCGTGAGATGTGAAATGAGTTAGAAGTTTTAGATAAAAGAGGCTTTTATCTCACATCCCGTATCTCATTTCCCACTTCTCGTAAACAGGCCCAGTGCCTATTCCAATCTTATGCCTTATAACTGACCGTCATACCATTGACCAAAGAGATTTTCGCCGTTATACTTACGGTGGGAGGATTAAAAAAAATGCCTGTCGACGCTCCAGCGGTTGCTCAAATATCCCGGGAACTTAATAATTATTTGCCTGTCCGGATCGCTCAAATCTTTCAGCCCTACCCTGAGGAGTTTCTCTTTTGCGGCTATGGTTCAGGGGAGGATTTCAAATTATTGATTTCCTTGGATGCCCGGTACGGACGTTTCCATCTTTTCGAAGGTTTCAAGGATTGCTCTTCTGTTCCCACTCCTTTCGGGACGCTGTTGCGGAAACATTTCAGCGGTTCCAAGCTGATTGCTTTTTGCGCGGTTCCTTTTGAAAGAATTACCAAACTGACCTTTGAAGTATACGAGGCTGCCACCGGTTTAACCAAGAAAGAGATCCGGCTGGAGTTGACCGGAAAAAGAGCCAACCTGATTATTACGGACAGCGACGGAATTATTATCGACGCCTGGCGGAAGAACACTGATCCTAAGCCTGGGGAACGGGAGGTCTCCCCGGGCAGCCGTTACGAACTACCGGGGACGGGAGGGCGCTGGAAGCCGGTAACCATAAGCTGCCAGCAATTCCGTGCTTTATTTGACCAATTGCCGCCGGATGTCACTTTGGAGAGGTTTCTTTTAAAACATTGGTATGGAATGTCTCCGCTCTCAATTCAGGAGATCACCCGGCGGGCCGGTTGGCCGCCCTCCACCCAAGTCCGGGAGTTCCCTTCGGAGACGCTGCCGGAGCTCTTTGCTTCTTTTACGGATTGGGCTGAGAAAGTAGCGGCCGGGAACTTCGAACCGACCGTCCTCTATGATCCGGAGGGTAAAGCCATCGACTGTTCGGCCTTGAAGATCGCCTTTCCGCCGGAAAACACCACCGCTAAACAGGTCCCGGAATTAAATAAAACGGTGGCCGCCATCTTTGATCAACTCCATGAAAGCAGCCGTTTCCAGGAGCTCAAACAAAACCTGCTGCGGAAGATTAATAGCCATCTGGAGAAAGATCGCGCCAAACTGGCTAAACAGGAAGCCGAAGCGGCCGCCGCCGAAGCAGGCGACCGGTTCCGGATCGCCGGGGAACTTTTGATGACCTATGGTTATCAAATCTCCAAGGGCAGCTCCCAAGTTAAGCTTATCAATCATTATGATCCAGCCGGAGCGGAACTCCTTATCGATTTAAATCCGGCCCTTACCCCCCAGGCCAATGCCCAGGCTTATTTTAAGAAATATCAGAAAGCCAAAAAAGGACAGCAGGCGATTGCGGCTCAGATAGTCAAAACCAAAGAGGCCATTGAGTACCTGGAAAGCATTGAAACCTTGGCCCAAAACGCTCTCATTACCGCCGATCTCCGTCTGGTCCGGGAAGAACTGGAACAAAATGAAAAAAGGCCATCCGGTTCCGGAAAAGCCAGCAAAAGATCGGGTAAAAAAGAAACTCCCGCTGAACCGCGTCAGTATAAAACTCCGGCCGGGCATACCATTCTGGTGGGCCGGAACAACCTTCAAAACGATCGGCTCACCCTTAAAATCGCCGATCCAGCCGATTGGTGGTTTCATACCCAGAAAATTCCCGGCTCTCATGTGATCCTGAGACAAAAACCGGGGGTGCCGGTGGATGACGATTCCTTAAACCGCGCCTGTCAATTGGCGGTCTATTTCAGCAAAGCCCGGCAATCCACCAAGGTCCCGGTGGATTATACCCAAAGAAAGAACGTTAAAAAACCCCCCGCCGCCAACCCGGGATTTGTAATCTACGACTTTTTCAAGACCGCGATCATCACTCCGGATGCCAAAATCCTGGCGGAATTGGGGGTTTTAGGGAAAACGGAGTAAGATAAGAAATACCTCCGGCAGATTCGAATGTTGCCTTTTGTCGGGAATTCTTCAATGGAGATTATTACATGAATCAGGAAACACCAGTCAGCGTTAACAGCAGACCTTTGATAAAGCTGGACAACCTCACTTTGCGCCTCCACGACCAGCAATTTTTCCCCCATACCAACTGGACCATAACCTATGGCCAACACTGGGCTATCGTTGGCCCCAACGGCTCCGGTAAGTCCATTTTAGCTGGCGCCCTTTGCCGGAAAATACCTGTCCACGAAGGGCATATTTACTATTTCCTCGATAGCGGAGACCCCAACCGGGGGCAGCCCTATTTTAACCGGGGGGAAATTATCATGGTCTCCCCCGATACTCAACAAGATTTGCTGCAGCATTACGGCGGCTATCACCAGTCCCGCTGGCAAAGCTTTGGGGGAGCCGAAGCCCCGACCGTGGCCGAATATCTGGCTGGCAAAAGCATCGAACACGTCTCTCCCTTCGAGATTACTCCCTTAAAAACCGATGAGGATGTTTATAGAGCCCGCCGGGACCAAGCGGTGGCCTTGCTCGGTATCGAATACTTGCTTGGCCGGAAGATTCACCAGCTTTCCAACGGCGAGGCCAGAAAACTATTGATTGTCAGAGCTTTAATGCAAGAGCCCAAGCTGTTGATCCTTGACGAACCTTTTGGCGGCCTGGACAAGGCCTCCCGGGAACTATTGAAAAAGATCATTACCGGATTGATTGCTTCAACCGCCACCCGGATAATGCTGGTTACGTCCAGGCCGGACGAGATTCCCCCGGAAATCACCCACCTGCTCTATGTCGATAATCACCGGATTGTTGCCCAGGGGCTGCGAAGCGAGGTCTTGCAAATCGCCGGAAAAACCGGCGGGCGCACAGCCTTACCGGCTCAAGCGCAGCCGGAGATCGCCCCCGTAAAGCGGGAGAAAACGTTGAAACAACCGGTTTTAGTAGAAATGAAAGATGTCGCGGTGTCCTATAACGGTGTAAAGGTTTTAAACGGGATCAACTGGAGTTTGAGGCGGGGAGAACGCTGGGCGGTGCTGGGCCCGAACGGGGCCGGAAAGACGACTCTCTTAAGTTTAATCCTGGCCGACAACCCCCAGGGTTATTCTAATGAGATTTATCTATTCGGCAGGAGGCGGGGCGGTGGTGAAAGCATCTGGGAGATAAAGCGCCGGATCGGCTGGGTCTCTCCGGAGCTGCAAATGTATTACGACACCGATCTTACCTGCCTGGAGATCGTTTGCTCCGGTTTTTTTGACTCCATCGGCCTTTACCGGGATTGCTCCGTCGAACAGATCCGGGTTGCCGGTTCCCTAATGGCTTCATTCGCCATTGAAAACCTGGCTGAAAGTTCTTTTCAAGCCGTGTCCATTGGGGAACAACGGCTGACGCTTTTGGCGCGGGCCCTGGTAAAAGACCCCGCCCTGTTGATCCTGGATGAACCCTGTCAGGGATTGGACGACGGCCACCGGGACAGTTTTGTTGAACTGTTGGACCGGCTTTGCCTGGCTACTCCTATTAGTTTAATCTATGTAACCCATCATCCCGTGGAACTCCCCAGGGCCGTCACCCATGTGCTAAAGTTGGAAAACGGCCGGATAACAGCAGCCGGACCCCGGGGCAAGGTTTCTTTATATTAGAGTATTTAAATACAACTACACTAACTAACGGAGATCTTTTTTAATTTTTAAATCATCTAACAAGTCACCCAAGGCCCTGATCCGGCTTTCATAAGCCGGAGTACGGACCACCACTTGTTGCGGTTCGATTTGGTAACGATTTGCCATAACAATTACCCCTTTCGCTATAAATTTATCAATTTTAATAAAGACGATGAAGTAATTTAAAAAGTGGTGTTAGTTATTCAAAATTCATTCGCATTTTCGAAAACTAATCTGTATTTTACAATTATCAATCTGTGTTATTCAATTCCATAGGTGAGTTTTGTAATTATTAACCTGTGTTATTCAATTCCACAGGTGAGTTTTACAATTATCAACCTGT
>JBLNCU010000172.1:0-6040 GCA_050260935.1 Bacillota bacterium | reverse complement strand
ATCCGGCCGGCCATAAATCTGCTGGCGGGAATACCTTCGGTGGTTTACGGCTTCTTTGGTTTGGTAATCCTGGTCCCGGCCTTGCGGGTGGTTATAGGAGGGGTTGGATTCAGTTTATTGGCGGGCGGTATTATATTGGCGATTATGATTTTACCTACCATTATAAGCATTGCCGAGGATGCTCTCCGGGCGGCGCCGCGGGACTACAAGGAAGCCTCGCTGGCTTTGGGGGCCACCCACTGGCAGACCATTTATAAAGTTTTGGTCCCGGCCGCCAGGTCAGGCATTATCGCCGCTGTTATCCTGGGAATGGGACGGGCTATCGGGGAAACAATGGCGGTGATTATGATTACCGGGAATACTCCCCTCATTCCCAAATCGGTGTTCGATCCCGGTCCCACTTTAACCGGAACCATCGGACAGGAATGGGCCTATGCCTCGGGCGAGCATGCCCAGGCGCTATTTACCGTGGGAATTTTCTTGTTCGCCTTGATCATCATCATCAATTCAACCGCCTTAATGTTTGCCCAAAAGAAGGTGAAATCTTGATGCGGATCTCCGCTAAAATATGGCAACGTCTGGCTTTTACCTTATTATGGTCGGCCGCTTTTATTACTCTGGGGTGTTTGTTATTTATTGTGATCTTCATCCTGAAAGAGGGCTTGCCCTCCGTAAATTGGGAGTTTTTAACGGCTTACCCCGCGGCGATGGGCAGAGAAGGCGGCATCTTCCCGACAATTATCAGTTCACTCTATTTGACGGTGGTTTCTCTATTAATCGCCGCCCCGATTGGAGTGGGGGCCGCGATTTACCTTACCGAATATACCCGGGAAGGCTGGGTTACCAAAATAATCCGTTTTGGGACCGAGACTTTGGCCGGGGTGCCTTCGATAATTTTCGGGTTGTTCGGCTTTGCTTTCCTGGTAACCTTTCTACACCTTGGATTTTCGATTCTTTCGGGGGCTGTTACTTTAGCTTTAATGTTACTCCCCACTATTGTCCGTACTTCCGAAGAGGCGATTAAGGCGATTCCCGATTCCTACCGGGAAGGCAGTTTCGCTTTGGGGGCGACCCGGTGGACGACTATAGTCAAGGTGGTGGTGCCTTCAGCTTTACCGGGGATTGTTACCGGTATAGTATTGGGAATCGGCCGGGCAATTGGGGAAACGGCGGCGGTATGGCTGACGGTGGGCGGCGCTCTTAGGCTGCCGGTTTCCGTAATGGACTCCGCCAGGCCGATGACCTTGCATTTATATACTCTGGCCGCCGAAGGGCTTTCGCTACCAAGGGCGTACGCCACGGCCAGCGTTTTAATAATCGCCGTCTGGATTATAAACACTGTGGCCAATATTTTAATGGCCCGCTTTTCCCTGCGACTAAAAGGTTAGGAACTTTAATGACAGGTATAAATTATCACTCAGGTAGGTTTGGTGTTTGATTGGCGCCAATCTAGCGGGAGGCTTGGGACATGGAAATATCAATTAAAGCGGCTCAATTTAACTTGTTTTACGGAAATTTTCAAGCTTTGAAAGAGATAAATGTGGATATCTACGCCCGGAATGTAACTGCTTTAATCGGCCCCTCCGGTTGCGGGAAAACTACTTTTTTGCGTTCCCTGAACCGGATGAATGATTTAATCGACGGAGTAAGGATTGAGGGCTTGGTTACCCTGGATGGACAGGATATTTACGATCCTAAAACGGATGTGGTCTCTTTGAGGAAAAGGGTGGGCATGGTTTTTCAGAAACCTAATCCCTTTCCGATGTCGATCTATGATAATATAGCCTACGGCCCCCGGATCCACGGGATCAAAGGGAAGAGCCGTTTAAATGAGATCGTTGAGCGCAGTTTGATGGGGGCGGCTCTTTGGAATGAGGTAAAGGACAGATTGCACTCGCCGGCGCTTCGACTCTCCGGCGGCCAGCAGCAACGGCTCTGTATCGCCAGGCTGTTGGCGGTGGAACCGGAGGTTTTGTTAATGGACGAGCCGGCTTCGGCTTTGGACCCCATTTCCACCGGAAAGATTGAGGACTTGATTACCGAATTAAAACAAGATTATACCATAATCATCGTCACTCATAATATGCAACAGGCCGCCCGGATCTCCGACAATTTGGGATTTTTCCTCTTGGGCCGGTTGGTGGAGTATGGAGCCACCGAGGCGGTGATGACCAACCCGCGGCAGAAAGAGACCGAAGACTACCTTACCGGCAGGTTTGGCTAAAAATAATTGACAATTGACATATGTTAACCGACAATTAAATTGAGTATATATTAATTATTCCGAAATAGTTCAAGGATCTATTTTGAAATTGGGGTGATCTGATGACTCGTGAAGGACTTGATAAGTCTCTAAGCCAATTACAGCAGGAACTTTTAAAAATGGGAAGTATGGTCGAGGAAGCCATTCATCTGGCTGTAGAGTCTTTGGCCCGGCAAAACCTGGAGTTGGCGCAGGAAATTATTGATGGTGACGACCGGATCGATGATTTATCGCGGAAGATTGAAGAGGATTGCATTAGGTTGATTGCCTTGCAACAACCGATAGCCCGCGACTTGCGGGTTATTACCACGGTTTTAAAGATGGTTACCGACCTGGAGCGGATCGCCGATCACGCCACTAACATCGCCGAGATTACCCAGAGAATTGGGAAAACCCCTTTAATTAAGCCGTTAATCGACATTCCCAGAATGGCCGGAATGGCCGAAGCAATGGTCCGCGACAGCCTGAAGGCATTTGTCGACCGGGATCTGGAATTTGCCAAAGCAACCTGCCTCCGCGATGATGAGGTCGACAAATTGTATGAGTCTTTATTAAACGAGTTAACCGGTTTTATCATTCAAGGCGGTGATGCAGAGCGTGTGGTCCAATCGATGAATCTGTTATTTGCCGCCCGTTACCTTGAACGGGTAGCCGACCATGCCACCAACATCGGCGAGCGGGTTATTTATTTGGTAACCGGCAGCGTGGAAAGATATTAATTGAGATGTGAGAAGTGGGAAGTGCGAAGTGGGATCACAATTCTCACTTCCCACCTCTCATTGTGAGGAGGGAATAATGGCCAAGCGGATCTTGATTATTGATGATGAGCCGATGATCGTGGAATCGGTTGGTTATAATCTAAAACAAGAAGGCTATGAGGTCTTGGCGGCTTACGACGGGGAAACAGGCCTGCAATCGGCCTTGACAGAGGATATAGATTTGATACTGCTCGATCTGATGTTACCCGGCCTCAGCGGTCTGGAAATATGCCGGCAAGTCCGGCGGCAATCAGGTGTGCCCATAATCATGCTGACCGCTAAAGAAGGAGAGATCGACCGTGTTTTAGGCCTGGAGCTGGGGGCTGATGATTACGTTACCAAGCCTTTCAGCATGCGGGAGTTAATCGCCAGGGTCAAATCGGTGTTAAAAAGGACCAGTCCGGCGGCGGCCGTTAACGGGAAGGCGGATCAGCCGAAGGCTATCAATACGGGTGATTTAGTGATCGACCTCCTTGGCCATGAAGTATCTGTTAATGGACAGGTTGTTAATTTATCAAGTAAGGAATATGAATTGCTAAGAATTATGGCCCTCCATCCCGGTCAGGTTTTATCCAGGGAACAATTGCTGAATCTGGTTTGGGGGAACGATTTTTACGGCGACAACCGGACCGTTGATGTTCATATTCGCTGGCTAAGGGAGAAGATCGAGAACGATCCCGGCGATCCCAGGTATATCCTGACGGTCCGGGGAGTGGGGTATAAGTTTAGAAAATAAGCGTTAGGAGGGCTGCTATGAAGTTTCGGACACGGCTCTTTCTTTTTTATATTATCGGTGTCGGTTTGGTGGCTATTTTTTTGGCGGTGTACTTCGTTAATTTTGAAGAGAATAGAGTCCGCCGCTCCTGGCATGAGAACGAACTTATTCAAGCCAAGTTAATCGCCGCCAATTTCACCACTGAGGATAGATTAAAGGAACCGCAAGTTTCGGAAACTGTTCGCCGTCTGGCTAAGGTTAGCGACGGCCGGGTTACAGTAGTTGACGCCAGGGGCGTGGTACTGGGGGATTCGGCTCAGGACTATACTAAAATGGGCAATCACCGCAACCGCCCGGAGATTAAAAAAGCGCTCTCCGGGACGGAAGGTTCTTCGGCCCGTTTTAGCGCTACCATCAAACACCGCCTCATTTATGTAGCCTACCCCATCAGCATAAATCAAAAAATTGTCGGCGTCGCCAGAATCGCCAAAGAACAAAATGATCTAAACAACCTGCTATTCAGATTAAAAGTTTTAATCAGCGGCGGTATTGCTTTGACCGCCCTTTTGGCTTTTATTTTCGGTTGGTTTGCCATGCGCCGCGTCTCCGAACCGGTTTTGGAATTAAAACGGTTGGCCCAACGGATCTCCGGCGGGGACCTGGCCGGCCGGGTCCGTAATTTCGGCCATGATGAATTGGCCGAGCTTGGAGTGGCCTTTAACGGCATGGCGGAGAAGCTGGCGGATTCCTTTGCCGCTATTGGCGATGAGAAAAGAAAACTGGAAGTAATCCTGGAGAATCTGGTGGACGGGATTCTGGTGCTTGATCGCAATTTAAAGATCATTCTGGTTAACCGGGCCGCCCAGAATATTCTGGGTTTACCCTCCCGGAATATTCAAGGACGGCCGGTAATGGAAGCGGTGATGAACCATCATTTACTGGAGTTAATCCAGGAAATTCACCATTGCCAGAAGCCCTTTGAAAGCGAATTATCTCTGTATTATCCTTGCAATAGGCAATTACAGGTGTTTTTGGCGCCGTTAAAAGATGATGCCGGTAGATTAGCTGGTTCAATCGTGGTTTTAAACGACCTGACCCAGTTAAAGCATTTGGAAAGGGTCCGTCAGGATTTTGTGGCCAATGTCTCCCATGAACTTCGGACTCCGATCACTTCCATTAAGGCCATGGTTGAAACTTTGTCGGCCGGGGCCTGGGAGGACCGGGAGATGCTGCACCGTTATTTACAGGCCATCAATAAGGAGAGCGACCGATTGACCTGCTTGATCAATGATTTGCTGGAATTGGCGAAGCTGGATTCGAAACCGGCTGTTCCCCGGGAGCCTTTTGATCTCATGGAGCTGATTCAAGAGGTCAAGGATAATCTTCTGGCCATCAATAACAATGCCTTGGACTTTGAAATCAAGTTGCCGGCGGAAGGGCTTCCCTTGGTAGACGCCAACCGGGATCAGATCAAGCAAGTTCTGACCAATCTCCTGGACAACGCCTTCAAATATACCCCGGCGGGCGGTCAGGTAAGGTTGGCCGCCTGGAGCGAACAGGAAATTATTAAAGTGGCGGTTGCCGACACCGGGATAGGGATCCCCGAGAAAGACCTGGACCGGATCTTTGAGCGGTTTTACCGGGTCGATAAAGGCCGTTCGCGGGAGAAAGGGGGCACCGGATTGGGTTTATCCATCGTCAAGCATATTGTGGAATCCTATGGGGGCCGGGTCGAGGTGGAGAGTTCGTTAAATCAGGGTTCGGTCTTTACCTTCTCCTTACCGGCAAAAGTTTAATAACACTTGATCTAAAAGCCATTTCAGGGAGGAAGCAAGTTGGAGGGCTGGCATAGTTGACCGGCTTTCCTTCATTCGCGGCCATTAGCGGTTCCGCCACTGCCTTTCTTCTCGGCGATCCGGGTCTTTTAAACGAGCCTTTTTACACCTCGATTTTCAGAAAACTAGAACCGACTCTCAAAGACCCGGCACCGACACTCAGAGACTTAAAGTCGACTCTCAGAGAGTTGAAACCGACTCTCAAAGACCCGGCACCGACACTCAGAGACTCAAAGTTGACTCTCAGAGACTAGGAACCGGATCTAAAAGACTCGAAGCCGGCTCTCGGAGAATCGGCGCCAACACTCAGAGACTCGGCATTAACTCTCAAAGATCCAAAAATAAACCCTCCCCAAGTCTTAAATCATAAGGGAGGGCGATGTTTAGAAATAGATGATAAGAACTACCGCGTTAACGCTGTATATTCCCCGGTTGTTTCATCGATGCCGCCATGGCCGGAATTGTAAGC
>JBLNCU010000171.1:0-17068 GCA_050260935.1 Bacillota bacterium | reverse complement strand
AATGCCAAAACCGAAATTGAACATTTAAAAGCCTTGCCCCTTTCGGAAAAGGAAAAGCAAGACATTTTGGGTGATAACGCTAAAAGACTGTTAGATATTTGTTGACGCAAGTTCATTCCTTTATACTCTTCCTTATATCTTCCGCCACTTTCTCAAATGCGTTCCTTAACCGAATGATCGCCAATTGCAAATCCGTTCGCATTAAAGGCCTGAGTTTGCTGTTCAAGAAGTTCCAAAATTAAAAGGGGATCCGGTTTAACCGGTCCCTTATATATGCGCGCGCGGCATGCGCGCGACCTTGGCGGTGAAAGTCCGTTACGTTTGATGGCGCCAACCGTTGGCCAAGGGCAAGGGTGCTCACCCATTTCGGGAGCTACCGGTTGGCTTGTTTTTGCAATCAGATTTACTGTAACCCAGTTCATTTTCAAGCCCGCTTTCGAGAACCTCTGGAATTGTTTCAGCGGCGAGCGTTTTTATGAACTCACGCGTATCTTTAAGCATGGGGATTTCTTTGTTGTACCGCCTTTCACGTTACAGTAGCCCCCATGCCACCCGTTTATGATAATGCCAAAAAAATCATGATGAAGGTTATCGAGCTTTTCTGTTGGTGCCGGATAGGCTTCTTTCCGGCGCCCGTTACGAGGCGAATAATAAAGCGCCTGGGCGAATTGCGGTTGAATCCATAGAGTCATTTGTTGGGAAAACACTGAGGAGATTTCTGTTTTCTGTAATAGCAAGTTAGTTAAAGGCTTTTTAAGCCTTTTGGAGACTTATAACAATCGTGTTGACGAGGCTGAAATTGATAAGTCTTTGTTAATTGAAATACCTCAAAACCCTTTATAATCCTATTACACATAAAATATGTTACCCATGATAAAAAAGAGTCAACAATTAGACTCTTATACTTATTTAGTACCATTAAACATCTCGTTAGGGAGACCTCAAAATGGTAAATTTGAGTTAACCACTGTTACTGCTACCGTATCATCTCCAGCAATAGACGGTTTGAGTTGTCCAGAACTTGACGGAAACACTGACCGGAAAACGAATTCTCCGGTGGGATATTGTCAATCTTTGCCGGTTAAAGAGCCAAAAACTATCCCTTCCCCGGATTGGCAGGATTTGCTCCCCCGACCCCGAATCCCTAATAATGAATGGGGGTTTTTTAAGTTGAAAACCAGTTTTTCCATCGGGGAGTTGAAGACCCACCGGCTGATATCGGACAGGTTGCGCCAGGTAATACTGGCCAAGGAATTCTCTTTAATAGTTGTCTTTCCAACTATTAGCCTTTTAAATGAAATTCAGGAGGAACTGCTGGACCAGGCGGAAATCGCCGGAATCGGCGGGCTCCGCTTGCTGTTGTTCGAGGGTTTTATCGCCGAGATTCGGCGGCGTTTCTCCTTAAATCAAAGGACCCCTTCGGCGCTGGCCAGGGAGTTTCTGATGACCGAAACTTTTGGGAGGCTGAAGGCGGAAGGTAAAATTGATTACCTGGCCAAGGTTCCATTCACCGCCGGGTACCGCCAGGCCATGTTGGCCGGTGTGGCCGAGTGGCAGCGGAGCTGTCTGACTCCGGAGATCTTCGGCCGCTGGGCCGCCGCTCAGGGGCCCAAAGAAGAACAGCTGGCTCTGGTCTTCCAGGTTTATCAGGAACTGTTGCAACAGAGAGGATTTACCGGTGAAGATTTAACCCTGAGGGAGCTTCAAGAATTGGCTCAGAAAAGATCCGCTGACGAAGGGCGTTCCAGGGTTATTCTTTATGGATTTACCGATTTAACACCGCTCCAGCGGAAGTATATCAGTATTTTGGCGGCTTGGTTTGATTTCGAGCTGATTATCGACCCTACCGGGGTGCCGGAGATTCAACATTTTATCTCCCGCCATTTTACGCCGGTTTCCGGGATTGAAGCGGTCGCCGTTTTACCTGTTAACGCTTTACAAAAGCTGCAAGCCTGCCTCTGGACCCGGGAACCGGAGCCGGCCGTTCTGGATGAGAGAGATCCCTCCCTGCAAATGATCCGGGTGTCCGGTTGGACTAAACAGGCAGTGGCAATCGGGCGGGAAATCATCCGGCTTCTACGGGAAAATCCCGGCTACCGGCCGGAGGACTTTCTAATCATTTCGCCCTTGCCGCAAAGCTTTTTGAAAGCCGCCGTTCCGGTCTTTCAAGAATACCGTTTGCCTTTAGCGAAAGAGGCGGCAGCCATGAAGGAATATCCCGGAGTGAAGCGTTTTTATCAAGGGTTAACCGCCGCCGGGGAAGATTGGCTCTGGCCGGAGATGGCGGTATTTATCCGCCAGCATTATTGCGGAGATCAAGCGGCTGAAGGCGACCGGATCCTGATGGAGCTTGGCGAAAGATATGGGGCTTTGTCGGGACGGAAGCGCTGGTTGAATCTGACAAAGAATGCCGTTTTCCAACAGTATTGCGCGGAAAAGAATTTAAACCCGGCGCCTTTGAAAAATGCGGTTGAATTTTTAGAGACTTTGCCGGCCCGGGCGGCTTTAAAAGAGTATTTAAAGTTGGCTCGGCAATGGTTTATAACCACGGCGGTCCCGCATTTTCAGGCCGGCGGCGGTTGGCGGTGGCGGATTGAGAACCTTCAAGCCGTTGAGCGTCTGGTCCGGGTAATCGATGAAGTGGTGGAGCTCCTTGACAACTCCGCTTTGAAAAATAAAGATATTGACCTGCGGGAGTTTCGAAGCTTTTGGGCTGATTATTTCCTGCCCTTGGAGAATAAACCACCGGCGATAGAATCCGCTGTCAGGGTGCTGGTGCCGCAGGAGGCCCGGGGATTAAAGGCAAAAGTGGTCTTCATCACCAGTCTCGAACAGGGAGTTTTCCCCCGGTATTACATCAGCGATTGGAAACTGCCGCCCAAGGCCAGACGGGAATTGGCAGAATTCGGGGCCGAGCTGGAGACCGGCGAAGAGTATTTAACCCAGGAAAAATTGGCGTTTTACTGGTCGCTTCAGGCTGCCAAGGAACGTTTGTACCTGGTCTTTCAGGAACAGGACAGCAACGGGCAGCCGTTGAACCATTCTTTGTTTTTGGATGAGATCTGGCAATGGTTCCCCGGCTTGCGGGCCCGGGCCCAAATCTACCCCCCGGCCCCGGAACCGCCGGCCGGCTTTGCCGGGTGTTACTCCAAAAGCGAAGAGAAAAACCGCTTGGCTTTGTACTTGGCCGCCCCCGGCCGGGCGATTCCCGTGGACGATTACCAAACCTGCCGGGAGTTGCTCCGGATTCCTCATTACCGGGAGATGGCCCGGCAGATCCAGGCGCTGCTAAAGAGCCATAACAAACCGGGCCAAGCGCTTTTTGCCAACCCGGCTTCGTTCGCCTTACTGGAGAGGCTGTTTGGGGAGGAGCGCACCTTTGCCATCACCGCTCTTGAGGACTATAACTCCTGCCCCTACCGTTTCTTTCTGAAACACGTATTGGGAATAAGGCCGCTGATTAAGCCGGAGTTTCTCCCGGACCACCTTGAGCTGGGAAACCTTTATCATCAAGTGCTGCAAGAATTCGGCGATCACTACCGGGGAAACTCTTTGACGGGTGAGGATTTTCAGGAGTATCAGAAGGTTTTAAACGGCCTGTTCGTTGATTTTTACCGGGAGTGGCGGGAAAACTCCGCCAATGATCTGGTAAACTTGGTTCTTTCTTTGATGGAAGCAGAGATCAGGACTGTTTTAACAGGATGGCTCCAGTCCGAACTGCGCTGGGCCGAAGAGTCGGGCGGCCGTTTTAAAATTGGTTTTTTAGAGTTCGGCTTCGGACTGCCGCAGGGCGATTGCGATCCGGCTTCACTGCCCGAACCTTACCAGTTGGACAGCGAGGGGGTAAGGGTTAAAATTTGGGGTAAAATCGACCGGATCGATCGCGATCCGGAAGGCGGTTTTATTGTTTACGACTATAAATCGGGCCGGGGCCCGGCGGTCAAGGATATTCTGGCCGGAGATTTTTTACAAATCCCGGTGTACCTCCAAGCATTGGAAGAGCTTGGTTTCGGGGAAGGCCGGGCGGCGGGCGGGAGTTATCTGGGATTAAAAAGCCCTTCCCGTAGCCGGAACGGCGTCTGGAATAAAGATCGTTTGCGGATACCTTTAAGTGGTAAAGGTCTGCTGACGGAAGCCGAATGGCGGGAATGGCTGGCAAAGGTGCGAACCGGGATTGCCGGAACGGTCCGGGGGATTCGCGGCGGGAAATTTTTCCCCACCCCGGATCAATGTTTGCCCCATTGTGAGTACCGGAACTGTTGCCGACCCACGGAACGGGAGGTTGAAAAGGCCGATGAAACACCCGCTGAATGAAGAACAAACCAAAGCGGTAGCCGAATTTGAGACCGATCTGCTGGTGGCCGCCGGAGCCGGGACAGGTAAAACCAGCGTTTTAACAGGAAAATATTTGAGGTTATTAGCGGAGAAACGGGCCGGAGTCGCGGAGATTGTGGCCATAACCTTTACCAAAAAAGCTGCGGCCGAGATGCGCGACAGGATTCAACAGGAGATTCAAATCCAGGTAGCGGAGGCCCAAACCCCGAAGGCCAAGGAGTTCTGGCAAAACCAACTGCTCAACTTGGAGAAAGCCAGGATAGGCACTTTTCATGGTTTTTGTCTGGGCTTACTCCGGGAACACCCTTTGGAGGCGGGAATACCTCCGGTAACCGGCATCCTCAGCGAGGGCGAGGAAACTATTTACCTGCGTCAGGCGTGCGAGGAAGTCTTGTTGGATGTCTTTCAGGATCGGCAGTTTGCCAAGGATGTTCTTACCAGGATGGTGTTGGAGTCCGGCTGGGAATCTTTTCTAAAAACCTTGGCCGGTATTTATCAAAAAATCAGGGAAAGCGGCCAGTCTTTTCCGGAAATAATCAGCCGGAGTTCCGCTTTTTTAGAGGAAAAAATCGCCCAAACTCTTTACCAACCCTTTCATTTAATTGAGGCAATCGAGGATTTGTTGAATTATAGCGGAACTGTGCAATTAACTGAGAGGGCGGGGGAGATCATCCAAATGTTACGCCAGGCATGGCCGGAGCAAAGAGCCGTTCTGGGCGGCGATGACCCTAATACCATCTTCGCAACCATGACCGAGATCAAAAAGGGGCTGCCCAAAAACGTTCCCAATGTTATTAAGGAACGAGTGGCGGAGATTCATGAGATCATAGGCAGCCTGGCCGGCAAATTGATCGACCGGGAATCCCTTACCCGCCTGCCGGTGATTGGGGAGTTCTTAACCAGGATCGACGAAAAGTATGCCGCTTTAAAAAAAGGCCTCGGCTTGCTTGACTTTAGCGATCAGTTGTTGTTAACGCGGGATTTGTTAAAAAACCGACCCGAGATTGCGGCCCGGGTCAGCCGGGAGATTGGCTACCTCTTGGTGGATGAGTTTCAGGACACCAATAGTTTGCAATTTGAGATCGTTGATCTGCTGGTAGGTTCGGATTATACGGGCGGCCGTTTGATGGCGGTGGGAGACATCAAACAGTCCATTTACCGCTTCCGGGGCGCGGAAGTGGATGTTATCACCGGTCTGGCCCGGCGCTTTCAGAAGGAAAACCGGGGTAAAGTCGTTCCGCTAACCCGGAACTATCGCTCCAACAGGCAGCTAATCGCGTTTATCAATGAAATATCCGGCCAACTCTTTGAGGGTGAGGAATTTGTCTACGATCCGCTGGTAGCCGCTAAGGAGGACGGGGAGTTTCCGCCGGTGGAATTCATTTTAACCGGCAGCCAGGACCGGCAAACCGAAGCGAGCTTGGTGGCCAGACGAATTCAACAGTTGGTCGCTGCAAATACTGGAATCGGTTACGGCGATATCGTCATTTTATTCCGGGCCGGCGCCTCGATCCCCCTTTACCAGCAGGCTCTGGAGAAAATGGGTATTCCATATTACATGGCCAGCGGCGGCGGCTTCTATAACCGGCCGGAGGTGGTCGACCAACTGAACTTGCTGCGTTTGGTGGAACAAAGATATAATGGCCTCGCTTTGCTGGGGTTGTTGACATCCCCTTTCGTCGGCCTAACGGCTGAGAGTCTGCTCTGGCTGGGCGCAGGGAAAGACTTGGTGGAGCAGTTTTACTCCCGGGAAGGTTTTCCGGCTGAAATTCCGGAGGTGGAAAGGGCCCGCCTGGCAAATTTCCGGGATTTACTGGAGCATCTCCAAAGAAACAGGGAAAATTTAAGCATCCCGGCGCTTCTCCGCCTGGCTCTGGAAGAGAGTAATTACCGGGAGGTCCTTTGGCCCCTCCCCAATGCCTGCCAGCGCCTGGCCAACCTGGACAAGCTGCTGGAGAAGGCCGATGAATTCACGGCTAAAGGCTTTTACGACGTTCAACAGTTCTTGGAGTACATTGAGAAACTGGAAGCGGTGGAAGTCTTGGAAGGCGAAGCTCAAACCCAGGCGGAGTCGGGCGAGGCCGTCCGTTTGATGACCATCCACCGGGCCAAAGGGCTTGAGTTTCCGGTGGTTATTATTCCCGATCTCGATCGCCAGCCTCCACCGGGCGGCCAGGGGAGGCTGTTTTTTCACCGCCGCGCCGGAATCGGGATGAGTGTTCAGTTCGGGGAAGGGGAGCGCGGAGTTTCGTCTTTGGGGGAGAAAATAAAAAGCCTGGATAAAAGGGAGGAATTGTCCGAACTAAAAAGAGTGCTTTACGTGGCTATGACCCGGGCCAGGCGGCAGTTGATCCTGGCTGGTTCCGGCTGCAACCGCTCCAAGGCCATGGATATCAATGCGGCCAACAATTGGATGAAATGGTTTGAGCTGTTGCTTCCCCTGGAAAAAGCCGGACCGGTATTGGACTTTCATGGAATTCCGGTTAAGATCACCCGTTGGATACCGGAGCACATAACCGCGGCGGCTGGGAGCGCTTTCCTGGAGGAAAACGAATCGCTGCTTGCAGAAGACGACGAAATTGAAAACGGCGACACCAGGGAAATCGCTGTGACCGCCATGGCGGAAGCCACTGTCAACCGGACATTTAAGGTTTCGGAGTTTTTGGCGTTTAAAGAATGTCCCCGCCGGTATTTTTGGGAGTACCGGTGCGGCTTAACAGGAATTGCCTCGGCAGCCGAAACGGAGGCGGGTTTCGAAGCCGGACGCGGTTCCGGAACGGTGATCGGCAGTTTTCTGCATCAAGCTTTTCAGGCGCCGGATCCTGATTGGCCGGAGCGGCTTTGGCAAAAAATTCTACCGGAACTGTCCGGGAGTCAAACACCGGATTTAAAGGCCGACTTGATGAGAATGTGGCGTAACTTCAGAAGAAGCCGGTTTACTGAAGAATACGGGACCCATTGGGATGAGGTTCCTTTTCTGGTGAAGCTGGATGGCGGTTTCCGCCTCGAAGGGCGGTTCGACCGGCTGCTGGAGTCCAAAAACGGGGAATTAATTTTAATCGACTACAAGACGCACCGGTTAACCGGCGAAGAGGCCGCCGTAAAAGCCGGGGATTATCTTTGGCAGCTCCAGCTTTATGCGTTGGCGGCAGCTGTTTTATGGGGGCGTCTGCCCGATCAGGCCTTTCTCTATTTTCCTTATCCCGACGCCTCTATATCAGTACCGTTGGATAAGGATTCTTTGAACCGGACCCAAACGGAAATCTCCGCCATTGTTAGCTTTGTGGAATCCCATGACGATTTGGCCGATTACCCGCAGATTGAGAAACCGTTTGATTGCAGAGGCTGCCGGTACTTCAGTGAACCTTACTGTTCACGGGGAAGGTAGTTTTTCTGAAACCGGCTTTATATTTTCAACCTTCTCCACATGGGAAGCAAAGGCGCTATGGTTATGGATGGACTCGAAACTTTCCACTTCCACTTGGAACCACTTGATGCGGGGCTCGGAGCGGAGGGCAATCACCGAATCCCTGAGAATATCCTCGACAAATTTCGGGTTCTGATAAGCGGTTTCAGTGACGTATTTTTCATCTTCCCGTTTGAGAACGGGATAAACCGGGCAGCTGCCCTGTTCTTTCAATAAATCGATTAATTCTTCCAACCAGAGGATCTTCCCGGGGTAACTAAACCGGACCATCGTCCGGATGACGGCCCTTTGGTTGTGGGCGCCGAACCGGGAGATCTCCTTGCTGCAGGGGCAGAGCGAGAGGACGGGTATTTCCGCCCCCAGTTGGTAATCGAAGAGATTCTCCGGCTGGATGAGACTCCCTTTGAACTCGCCCAGATAATCAAGGTAGCCGACGGTCTGGCTGACCGGGGCCATTAAGGGAAGGAAATAACGGAACTTCAAGCTGATCTCCGCCGCCGCCACCTCCAGATTGGCGCAAAGCTCCGCCAGCAACTGCCGGATCTCCTTGCCGGCGATGGGTTTTTCGCTCCAGGCCATCAACAGTTCCATAAAGCGGCTGAGATGGGTCCCTTTAAACTGGTGGGGCAGGGGGACCGAGATGGTGACTTTCCCCTGGACCTGTTGAAGACCGCCGTTTTTCATCCGGATCTGGAACGGCAGGTTGACGTCTTTAACGCCAACACGTTGGATCTCGATGCCCCGGTCGTCTTTCATATTTTGAACGTCGATCATTTTGAGGGTTCCCTTCTAAAAGATACCCCTCCTACTCTTATTGCAGGAGGGTGAACAACCTTTAAAATGATTTTAATGTATTTGGAGTCTTTCTTCAACCACTAAATTTCTTTCAATACTTTATCAATCTGAAAGAACGTTGGTAAATCCTTCTTCGGTGGCGGACCATGCCGCGCACCCTCGTTAACTTTCAAAAAGGAGCCAACTTATCGTTGACTCTTTGCTTCTGCAAGGTTGGATAAACGGATCGCCCGGGTTCAGTCCCCGGGGCGATTCATAAACGGGGAATCTTGCCAAAATAACATATTCTTTTATGAGAACCAGGTTCAGTGCTTTATTTTATCCAATAGGCAGCTTTACTTTTTAGAGTAACCGATAATGGATAATCAGTCCCGGATACGGGAGACTATTTTTCCCAGTTATTAATTAAAGGGAAAATTTGATCTTTATTGAAAACTCAATAATCATTTTGGTGAGGCGAGGAAAATCATGCGAATTAAATTGGTTGGATTTCTGGTTGCGCTCATTACCCTATTTACGGTTTGGGCCGTGCATCCAAAACAGATTGTTAAAGCTGTAGAAGAGGGACCATCCACTAAAGTCGCGGTGGTCGAAAACAATCAAACTCTACCCCCCAACGAAATGGGGCGGATTATGATTTTAGAGTACCATCTAATCGGTTACCCCGAAGCGCAATGGCGGCGCACCCCGGAAAATTTCCGGAAAGATCTGCAAATGTTATACGACAACGGTTATTACCCGGTAGCCTTGGAAGATCTGATCAGCGGCAAACTGGATGTGCCTTACGGAAAAACCCCTTTTGTGCTTACTTTTGACGATTCCAGCCAGGGGCAGTTCCGTTATTTAAAAGAAGGCCAGCGGCTGGTGGTTGATCCTGAATGCGCCGTCGGGATTATGGAGGAGTTTAAACGGGAGCACCCTGACTTCCCGTTGACGGCCACCTTTTACGTATTGCCGGAGATCCCAAAAGGGCTCCGTCTGTTTGGCCAGGAAGAATATATACGGCAAAAACTGAATTACTTGGTGCAGCATGGTTACGAGATCGGTAATCACACTTACTGGCATCAAAACTTAGGTAAAACCGACGATGCCGGGGTCCAAAAACAGTTAGCTTTAGCCATCAAGGATATTCAATCATATATTCCGGGCTATCAGGTGCACAGTCTGGCTTTACCATTGGGGGTGCATCCAAAAAACCAATCGTTGGAGCGTGCTGGGGAGTACCAAGGCTTGAAGTACCACAATGACTCCATTTTACTGGTTGGTTCCGGGACGGTGCCCTCGCCCTACTCGTTGGATTTTAATCCTTACCGGCTGGAACGGATCCAGGCGGGGGACACAATTTGGGGACCCAAGGCTTATGTCGACGGTTTCCGGAAAAATCCGTCCCTCCGTTATGTCAGCGATGGCGATCCGCAGCGGATTTCCATACCCAAGGAATTGGAGAATAAGCTCAATAGAAAATTTATAGCCGGTAACAAGGTCCACTTAATTAAAGCACCGGCCTTAGTGGAACCTTTAAAGGTAAATAGCATTAAACCGGTAAAAAAATAGCTCCCGGCGAGCGTTGGGGGGATATAAAGACTAGGAATTCGGGGCGCTTTAAGCGCTCCTTTTTTTACTCATAATAGCATTGAAATTAATAATCTTTACCAACCGTTGGTTTAATGGTATGATTTAGATTGGCCCTAAAAAGACACGTTTTACCTGAACTTCCCAGGCGACAAGCCACCGGGGATTCACCAACCTTTTTTAAACTAAATGGGCCGGGAGCGGGGATATATGGAAACGGTCTCCTTATTGCGGGTTGAATCTTATGGGAAAGAGCTGCCGTCCGATGTAGCCAGACTGCTGGAACCGCTAGGCGGTATTCAAGCATTTTGCCACCGCGGAGACAAGGTGCTGCTAAAACCGAATTTTATTATGGCTCGTTCGGCGGAAAGCGCGGCCACCACCCATCCGGCCATTATTATAACCATGTCCAAGTTATTAAAGGATATTGGCTGCGAGGTGGCGGTGGGGGACAGCCCCGGGTTGGGAAGCGCGACCGGGGTAGCCAATAAACTGGGATTGTCAAGTGAACTAAAGCGGTACGGAGTTAAGGTTATCGAGTTGGAGACCGTGGCTCCGGTCGATTTAACCAGATCCCGCCCGTTCGATAGGCGTTTTAAAAACCTCCAACTTGCCAAGGAAATAGGGGACTACGATCGTTTGATCAATCTGGCGAAGTTGAAAACCCACGGCCAAATGGGATTGACTTTGGCTACTAAAAACCTCTACGGATGCGTGCCGGGACATAATAAAGCCCAATGGCATTTCGCCATCGGCAACGACCCCGAGACTTTCGCCCGTTTGTTACTGGAGATTGCCTTTTCGGCCAACGCTTGTCTGCATATAATCGATGGAATCATCGGTATGGACGGCAACGGTCCCTCTAACGGCAGACCGCGGCGGATAGGATTGTTGCTGGCCGGGGCCAACCCGTTGGCGGTCGACCGGGTGGTAGTGGAGCTCATCGGTCAAAAACCGGATTATTTTCCGATTTTTAAGGCCGCGGCGGCCCTTGACATACCCGGCGGCAAGTTGGAGGAGATTACAGTCCGGGGGGACCCTTTAGACACTTGTGGGATTGCTGATTTTCAGGTCCCGTCGTTGCGGGGTTTGAATTTATTTAAAAACGCAGCCGTCAATAAAGTACTCGGCGGATTAATAAGGCAACGGCTGGAACTTGATGAAAAACTCTGCACCAAATGCCGGAGATGCGAGACCCAATGCCCAGCCGGGGCTATCACTTTCCGGGAAAAAATCCGGATCGCCGATCAACAATGTATCCGCTGCTGTTGCTGCCAGGAGATGTGCCCGGTCGGCGCGCTGTCGGTGAGCACTCCCCTGGCTGTCAGAGCACTGCGGAAGCTGGGGTTAATGTAGGATGGGTTGAACGCAACGCGGTATTTAATAATCCAGTTTCCTGATTATCCCTATTAACAGTTCCCGGAGATTTTTCTCAGATTCAGCCGTTTCCAGCGGGTTGGTAACCGCGATCGCTTTTAGTTTCTTACATTTTAAAAGATAAGTCGAGCTTAATTCGCTCAATTTAATGGTTTGCAGCGGTATACCTTTTTCTCTGGCAACCTCCATGAATAGCTCCACCAGTAGCGGATCGCTCTGCCTGGGCAGGAGGAAACCGTCGGTGGATACTAGGTTAATCCGTTTATCCGGCCAATCGATTAAATCAATAACGTACTGTTGTTCCGGGCCATTTTTGGTAAGGCGTTTGAGATCCAACACCCCGGAATTTAAGGAGTTGGCCCCGGCAAAATAAAGGACCACCGAAGTTGTGCTGGCGCCGGCTTTCCAGAGAATTGACCCCAGCTCCAATAAGAGCGAAGTGTTTTGAAGACTGCTGTTTTGATGGTTTTCGTTTGTCAGGATCGTAAAAACAGCCAGACCGAACAAGGGCAAAATCGCCAATAAAGAGATAAATCTTTGCCCGGCCGCCATAGCGGCAAACAATATCAGTATTTCAAACAATCCCAGACCGGCCACTGATGCCAGAAAAGTCCGGGATGCCGGTTTAGCCGGGCCCGGGGCGAAACTATCGGTGGTCAAATGAGCGATTAATATCACTTTCCGCGTTTCCTTGCTCCGGGCCGGAATCGTCAGGAAGGCGTTCTCCGCCTGGGAAGGCTTGATTCGGGCCAGCAGTGGGCCGACCGGCTCGATAATGAGCAACAGCCATAAAATGACGGCTAAAAGCAGGCCGGCGACTGGGATGAATAAGCTTAAAACCGAGGCTAACAAACTGCCGGTTATAAATACCCAGATACTTATAGTCAGATGAAAAACCGGAATCTGCCGGGTGGTTGCTTTTAGACCTAAAGCCGAGGTTTGTTCCACTATTTGCGCAATTAGCGACTTGGCCGCCGCCGAACCGGGAGTCCGTTCCGGATGCTCTTTTTGGAAATCCTGAAATATCTCGTTACTGGTCATGGGTTAACTCCTTAATAGATTTGCGTCCCGAACCGGGAGGCCTTATTTTTAAAGCACTATTCGTTTGTTAATAACTTTCCTTGAAATATTCGACTGAAAGCATTAAACTCCTACTTCTTTTTTACAACAACCCGGTTAAGAAATAAATGCCTTGATACAAAGAACCGGCTTGATAGAGGGCAGGATTTATAAAGGTTGAAGCGAATAGTATTCTCAGGAGGATAACAAATGTGATTGTTCTGGGGATTGATCCGGGAACGGCGATTACCGGCTTCGGGCTGGTTTCCTACGAAGGGAATCATTTACGTAAAGTTTCTTTCGGGGTGGTGCGGACCGCGGCCGATCTGCCGGCCGCTGCCCGGTTAAGCCATATTTATCGCGAATTGTTGCGAATCATTGAAGAATATAAGCCCGATGCCATTGCCATCGAAGAGCTTTTTTTCAATAAAAATGTCCGGACGGCTTTGGCGGTAGGGCAAGCGCGGGGTGTAGTTCTGCTGGCGGCGGCCAATACCGGTTACGAAGTGGCTGAGTATACTCCATTACAAGTAAAAACGGCTGTAACCGGGTACGGGAGAGCTGAAAAAATGCAGATCCAGGAGATGGTCAGAGTTCTGCTTTGCTTGCCCGAGATTCCCAAGCCCGATGATGCCGCCGATGCATTGGCTATAGCCATTTGCCATGCCCATTCATGTAAAATGCAGAATTCGGGGCTCGGACTCAGAAGGTAGGCTTCTGACTTCTGGCTTTTAAGTCTCGACTTAATGGGAGGTTTAAATGATTGCCACCTTAACCGGAAAAGTTGTCGGAGTGAGCGGCGAAAGCTGCATTATTGATGTAAATGGAGTAGGTTACCAGGTATTTATGGCTTTGTCAGCCTTAGAAACCTTGAGCCATGCCGCTGAACCAGTCAAGATTTATACCCATTTCCATCTGCGGGAGGATGGTGCCAGTCTGTACGGATTTTTAGCGGCTGCCGATAAAACTATATTTGAAAAGATCATCGGAGTCTCCGGAATCGGGCCCAAAACAGCCTTGGCGATTTTAGGGGCCCTTTCGGGGGATCGTTTCCGGGAGGCGGTGGAAAGCGAAGACCACCGGGTGTTGACCGCTGTCCCCGGCATTGGGCTGAAAACGGCCCAGCGTTTGATCTTAGAATTAAAAGGGAAGCTGCCGGGGAGTATTAGTGGCGGCACTGGAGAACCGGGTTGGCGGGCTCAGACCGGAGGATACGGCCCTGGCGGGGATGCTGTCGATGCCCTGGTTTCTCTGGGTTACCCGCAAAGGGAAGCGGTAAGCGTTGTGCAAACATTGTTGGGAGAAACTAAGAATTTAACAACTCCGGAACTGGTTAGGCTGGCTCTGAAAAATCTAGGCAGAAAGTGACAAAAACTTATGGAAGATAAAAGAATAGTTAGCGCTTTAAAAAGAGATGAGGATGCCGAGGCTGATCTAAGCCTGCGGCCCAAGCGTTTTTCGGAATACATCGGCCAGGAGCGGGTCAAGGAAAACATGGAGATTTTTATCAAGGCCGCTAAAGCCCGCCGGGAGCCGCTGGATCATGTTTTGCTTTATGGGCCGCCCGGTTTAGGGAAGACGTCTTTGGCGCATATTATAGCGAATGAATTAAATGTCCATATCCGGATGACCTCCGGACCGGCGGTGGAGCGCCCCGCCGATCTGGCGGCTATTTTAACCAACCTGGAACCCAATGACATTCTGTTTATCGATGAGATCCACCGCCTGAACCGGAGCGTAGAGGAGATCCTATACCCGGCGATGGAGGATTTCGCCTTGGATATTATTATCGGGAAAGGCCCCAGCGCCCGGTCGGTCCGGATTGACTTGCCGAAATTCACCCTGGTCGGGGCCACCACCAGGGCCGGTTCGCTCACGGCGCCGCTACGCGACCGTTTTGGGATCATCAACCGGCTGGATTTCTATGATTCCCAAGCTTTGCATCAGATCGTTATGAGAGCGGCGTCCATTTTAGGTATTGCTATTGAGACCACGGGGGCCGATGAGATCGCCAGGCGCTCGCGGGGGACTCCCAGGATCGCCAACCGGCTTTTAAAACGGGTCCGGGACTTTGCCCAGATTAAAGCCTCGGGATTGATCACGGCCAGCGTCGCCGATCAGGCTCTAAAATTGCTGGAAGTGGATCTGTTGGGCCTGGATCGGCTCGACCGCATGGTTTTGACCACCATCATTGAAAAGTTCGACGGGGGTCCTGTTGGTTTGGATACCATCGCCGCCTCGATTAGCGAGGAAGCCGATACCATCGAGGATGTTTGTGAACCTTTTCTATTGCAGATCGGCTTTATCAACCGTACTCCCCGGGGGAGGGTCGCCACCAGGCTGGCTTACGAACATTTAAAGCTCAGATATGCCCCGAAGAATCAGGACCAACAAGTAGGTTTGTTTGAAGAAGAGAATTGAATGGAGGCCGGAAAGTGTCGCTGTTTTTACATGCTTGTTGCGGCCCTTGCGCTTGTTATACCACCCAAAAAGTCATTGCAGACGGCTTGCAACCAACGCTTTTTTTCTTTAATCCCAATATCCATCCGTACCAGGAGTTTCTGGCGCGGCGGGAAGGCTTGCGGCAATTGGCCGCCCTGCGTAATTACACTTTAATTGAAGAACCCGGTTATGAGATGGAGCATTTTTTAGCCAATGTGGCGGGCGATCCCACTAAACGCTGCGAGTTTTGTTACCGTCACCGTTTGACCAGGACCGCCCAGAAGGCCAAGGCATTGGGGTTCGGTTTATTCGGGACCACTTTGCTGATTAGTCCGTATCAAAAGAGGGACCGGATTGTCGGCATCGGCGAAGAATTGGCCCAAGAATACGGACTGCGGTTTTATGATGAGGATTTCCGTCCTGGCTTTCGCCAGAGCCAGGCAATTGCCAAGGAGCTAGGTTTATACCGTCAAAAATACTGTGGGTGTATTTATAGCGAAAAGGAAAGATATTGCAAGTAGCACCGGAAGAATTTCGTCAAATTAACAATGAGGCGTGCAGAGGGATGTGTTTCCATGGACCAATTTTCGGGAATGGGTAAAGTTTTAATGGTTCTCGGTTTACTTTTACTGGGAGTCGGGGCTCTGCTCTGGCTGGGGGGTAAATTTTGGGGAATCGGCCGTCTGCCGGGGGATATTTTTTATAAGAAAGGCAATTTTACCTTTTATTTCCCCATTGTGACCTGTATCATCATCAGCCTGGTTCTTTCGTTACTTTTATCCCTTTTCGGGAGGAAGTAAATGGCCATCTATCGTACCAGAGCGCTGGTTTTACGGACCCGGAACTTCGGCGAAGCGGACCGGGTTTTGGTCCTCTTTAGCGAGGACTACGGCAAATTCGAAGCTGTTGTCAAGGGCGCCCGAAGACAAAGAAGCCGTTTTATCGGGAACACCTTGGCTTTTAATTTCATCAAGGCAATGCTTTTAACCGGCAAAAGCCTGGATACCTTAAGTCAAGCCGAATTGGTTCACTCATTCTCCCAGTTCCGCGAGGATCTGACCAAACTCGCCTATGCCAGTTATTGGGTTGAACTGATCGACGGTTTTATTCCCGAACGGCAGGAGGCCAATGAGATCTTCCGTTTTTTACTAGCCTCTTTCATCGTCCTGGAAAAAACCCCGGACCCGGCCGTTTTAAACATGGCCTTTGAGCTCAGACTCCTGGATTACCTGGGATACCAACCGCAAATTGCGAATTGTGTCGGATGCGGCAAACCTTTTCAACATGATATGGCTTTTTCGGCCCAGGCCGGTGGGGCAGTCTGCACCGGGTGCAGCCTTAAATACCGGGATGCGGTGCCGGTGGTTGAAGCGGATTTACAGATTTTAGAGCGGTTCCGGGGAATAGACCTCCGGAAATTGGACCAATTAACACTGGGGCCGGCTCAAAGCAGGTTAATTCAGAAAATTTTGAGGGGTTTCATCGAGGCCAGACTGGATCGCCCTTTGAAATCACAGGTTTTTTTGGACAACCTTTCGGTTTAAAAGAGGGGGAGCCTAAATCAGTAATCAAGTTCACCTCCTGTTTTTAGCCGTAATTTCAAAGGCTGGAATATCCAAGCGATGGTTAGGGAAATCTACCTTTAGAGGTGAAAAATGCATGGAGAATATTGAAAAAATAGATATGGTCCGCGATCGGATGAATGTTACTTACGAAGAGGCCAAACTCGCTTTGGAGGCCACCAATTGGGATGTGATAGAGGCCATCATCAAAATCGAACAGGACGAACGCACCCGGAAAGAGGAGATCTTCGTCCGGGGCAATGAATTGGTGGAGAGGGTCAAGGAGATTGTGCGCAAAGGGAATATTAACCGGCTCAAAGTCAAACAGGATGATAAGATTTTAGTGGAGATACCGGTGACGGCCGGAGTAGTGGGGGCGCTTCTTGCGCCGCAGCTGGCGATCATCGGGGCGGTGGCGGCCTTGGTCAGCAAATGTACGGTGGAGATTGAAAGAATAGAAGATCCGGAAGTCTATCATTAAACGGGTCCTAGTAAAACT
>JBLNCU010000170.1:0-3837 GCA_050260935.1 Bacillota bacterium | reverse complement strand
ATTGAATTTCTGCAAGGAGCTTTCTATAGGAATATCATCATTAGTCAGCCGGTAGATTTCCTTATCCGCCATCTCCATGGCTTCTTCGTACTTATGAAACCGGGGTGTAACAGTGGACTCTTCAATTACCTGACTCAACACCATTTTATCAACGGAAATCTCCTTATCCGGTGTGTATTTGGAAAGTTCCAGGTCGGCCTCTTTCGATTCGGTAACTTTGCGGAGAACCGGTACCCCATAGGAGTATTTAAAGACATTCATCTGGGAATTCCTGTCGTAAACTAGAAATTTTAAAAATTCCCAAGCCTCCCGGGAATGTTTGGTGCGGGAACTGATCCCGATTAAAAAGCTGTATAGCTCGGAGGCATTCTTGCCACGTGGGCCCCGGGGCAGCTTGATACATTCCCAGTCAAATTGGGCATACCGAATCAGCCGGTAGGGGTAGGCCTTGTAAGCGCGGTAGGCCGAAAATGGGAAGGGCCGAAAAACCACTTTGCCGTCGTCAAAATCACCGGGAGTAGGCCGGGTGTTGGAGTTCAGTTTGTTAAGCTTTCTCACGAACTCAATTGCTTCGATCACTCCTGGTTCGGTAAACATGGTCTGGTTTCCATTAAGGTTAAATAACTGCTGGCCGTTGGTATAAACCGCGTGTTGCCAGTCGAAGCCAACCGTTCCGAACTGGTCGGTCCGGCCGTCGCCGTCCAAATCCCGGGTCACTTTCCGGCAAATGTTATAATAATCGTTCCAGGTCCAGTCGCCCTTGGGAACGGGGATCCGTTCCTTTGCCAGTATGGTCTTGTTGGCAAACATCAAAACCGGCACCACCTCACGGGCCAAGGCGTATTGCCAGCCATCGAACTGCCCCGATTTTATCGCCTTCTCATAAAACTGATCCGGATCAAACCCGGGATCACCGGCTATTAATTTGTCGAGCTTCTTTAAAATGCCGATTGACGCAAAGGTATTGAAATCACCCTCCAGCACACAAAAAACATCCGGTTCCTGCCCCTTGACAATCTTTTGAGCCAGCCATTCCGAATAATAACTCTTGGGGGTGCCGGTAAGGTATTTTATTTTGATCCGGGGATGGAGAGCCTCAAATTTAGCGATAGCCTCATCGGTAAATTTGGAACTTTGCCAGTTGGGAATCTCCCAGTTGCTGCCGGCAAAATCGCCGAAGACCAACTCTACCGGTTTAAATAAAACCCGGTAACAATAGAGCGCCGCTATGGTAATTGTAAAGACCGTACTTAATCCAATTATCAAATACTTGTATTTTTCCAACTTAGCCACCTAAACCTCGGTTTTTTTCAGGGTTAACCCGGACTGGACGGCAAAAATGGCTATCTGGGTGCGATCCCTGAGCCCGAGCTTGCTTAAGATACCGCTGATGTAATTGCGGACTGTGCCTTCACTAAGTTTCAGCTTATCGGTGATTTCTTTGTTCGACAGTCCGATGCCGATCAATTGGATGATCTTCAGCTCGTTCTGATTTAGATCTTCTAAAGCATCCTCCGCCACTTTCAGGCGGAAATCAGCCTGGGCCATCTGGGAGAAAAACCGGCAGACCTTGCTGGCGATGTTGGGGTTGATGAGCGCGCCGCCCTTTACCACGGTTTTAATAGCCTCGATCAATTCCGCCAGGGAGATCCCCTTCAACAAATAACCACTGGCGCCGTTTTTTAAGGCGTTAAAAACATATTCATCATCGTCAAAAGTTGTCAGAACGATGATTTTAATCTGCGGATGTTTCTCCTTGATGATTTCGATGCATTGAACCCCGTCGATCTCCGGCATCCGGATATCCATTAAAATGACGTCGGGAAGCAGCTTACCGGCCATCTCAATGGTTTCAAGGCCGTTGGCCGCGGTCCCAACAATCTCCAGATCCGCCTTATTAGTCAGCATAATCTCCAGACTCTGCCTTATTAATTCCTGGTCTTCAGCGATCAATACCCGTATCATCTTTAAGTCCTCCCCTTACCGGAATCCCGGCGCTGATCTTGAAACCCCCCGGCGCGGCCGGTTCAAACTCAACCGAACCGCCAAGCATTTCAATCCGTTCCCGGATATGTTTTAACCCGAAACCTTCAGTGATGTTTTCACAACCGACCCCGTCGTCGGTGATCTCCAGTTGGACAAAGTTACTTTCAAAGCAAAGATCCACTTTAATCCTCCTGGCTTTGCCGTGGCGGACAGCATTGGTGATTCCCTCCTGGATAACCCGGTAAATAGTCTCCTCTTCATCGGGCTTTAACTTGACCGCTTTTTGGTTGATGTTTAAAATGACCTTGGTATTGGTACATTCGTTAATATCCTCGGAGAGATTTTCAAGGGCGGGGATCAGGGAAAAGCGTTCCAGAGCGTCCGGCCGCAGCTCGCTGACGGACCGCCGGACATCCAATAAGCCTTTTTTAGCCAGCGCTGTGATCTTTAGCAGTTGAGCCTTGGTTTTTTCGACATCGTTCTCGAGCAACTCGGTGCAAGCCTCCAGACCGGTAGTGATCCCGGTAAGCGCATGGCCGAGCGTATCGTGGATCTCCCTGGCCAACCGGTTTCTTTCGCGGGTCTTGGCCATCTCCTCCGACTTCTTGGAGTAGTCCTGCAATTGAATATTAACGACCTTTAACTCCTCCGCGGTATGATAAAGCCTGGTGTAGAGGTCTTTAATTTTGGTGTTTTCATCAATCTGCCCCTGAATTACAAAGATCATGAAGACGATGAAGACCATTTCGTTTAAAGAGAAGAGAATGTTCCGGATGCCGAAGATGTAAAGGCGTTGGGTTGAGGTATAGTATTGGATGTATTCATTCAAGGAGAAGATGTTCATTTTGATGGAAAAGATATCATAATCAAACAGGATATAAATGATTATCGCCGTCAGCAAAAAAAAGGACTTTCTTTTTAGGCCGTCGATATAGATTATGATGTTGGAGATGGCCAGCAGGAGAAGTCCTTTGTAACTGAAGTTTAAAAACCACATAATGGCGATACAGATGATTAAATCAAAAAGACTGAACAGATAAAAAACCACCCGGTAATCCCGGGATATCCGGTCCCGGATCAAGGTGCCGATAAACAGCAAGCAAAACAAAGCCAGGGAATAAGTGGATACCTGCCATGAGACCACCGGCACGCACTTCACTTTTTCCAGAAAATCGCGGGCCATGTCATTCCAGCAGATTAATTCGATAGTCTTGTAGATCAAGGCCGCCAAAAATGTAATGACCAGAAAATTAACCAAGAACATGACATTTCTGGTTATCGTCATGTTCCGTTGACTTAGCGCCAAAATTACCACCTAAAATAAAAATTGGGTTACATTTTTATTCTAACATAGTTAAAAAAATCCGGCAAAGCTTTAATATAATTCCGCCGGCTAAACCGGTGCCGTCAATCCGGTGTTATCGCCAAATGACTTAAAACCCTGTGATATGTAATCGCCGGCCGCCGGAGGGATCTTGAAAAAGCCGACCGGTAAGAATATACTTAGTTATACGCTGACTAACCGTAACTATGATTTTACCGTTTAAACGGGAAAAAACAAGAGGTGTTGAAGGTTTGCCGTTGACAATAACCGAACGGACCATCCGGAATCTGGCTTCGGCCCCCGGCGCTTACCTCAAGGGAAATCTTTATTTCCGGAACGACCGGGTTCGCAACCTCCATTTTGATGAACAATACCGCTCCCTTCGGGCTGATGTCCACGGAAGGGACATCTACAATGTGGCTGTTGTTTTTGGCGCCAACGGCGAGGTTACTTATACCTATTGTAGCTGCCCCGCTTTTAGCAATTACAGCGGCGCCTGTAAGCATATAATCGCTGCTTTAAAAGCG
>JBLNCU010000169.1:0-14738 GCA_050260935.1 Bacillota bacterium | reverse complement strand
TATAAACGACTGGCTATGGTTGCCAAAATGACTATGCTTATTGAGATACAGGAGTCTTTAGCTGCTGCGGAGATTGAAAAGGATACGGCTGAGAGACTCAATGCCTCTATTGCATATGCGCTTGATAAGAAGAAACAACTTAAAAAAATTTTGGAAAAGCCCGAAAATACGTTGTAAGTTTATTCCATAAATATTGAAAACACCATTGAAAATAAGATTAAAAGGACTAGGTTGGAATAGGAGGATTTGCCGAAATTAAACCGAAATATTTTAAAGTCAGTCTAAACGCAATTTTTGTTCCAATTATCATATTCTGGTTTTAGCCGTGAACTTTCAAGAATGAGGTGCTATTAATGAACAAAAAGGCATTGATATTTAGCCTGCTGGCTATCTTTTTATTTACTGGTGTTGTTTGCGGCATGAAAATCGGTTATACGAAAAAGGTTTCAATTAAAAAGCTGGGGGACTATTACCCAGTGGCTATAAGCCCGGACCAGGGAAGGGCGGCGGTTCTGGATGTGGCCAACCTTGCTTTAAAAGTTCACCTGTTGGTTGATGGGAAGGCGGGAAAAACATATGACGGCATTGATACTTCAATGGTTACCTTTAGTCCTGACAGTCAAAGCTTTGCTTACTACGCTCGGAAGAATAAAAGGTGGCTATTGGTGATTGGGGATGAGGAAGTAAAGATTTGTAACGGTGCGCAGGGCCGTCCGCTCTTCAGTAACGATGGAAAACGTTGCGCGGCCATTCTTGAAGATGAGGGAGAATGGATGGTATTTGCCCGTGGTGAAGATTCTAACCGCTCCTACCTCCATATTAAAGATCTGCAGTTTAGTCCGGATTCCTCGAAAATGGGCTATTTGGCCCAGCGTCCGGATGAAAAGTGGGTAGCGGTAATCAACCAAACAGAAAGTTTGCCGTATGACAGTATCAAATGGTTGGTTTTCAGCCCGGACAGTCGGCATATCGCCTTTAGCGCTTCAAAAGATGAAAAGGAATTTGTGGTTATCGACGGGAAAGAAGGGAATCAATATAACAAAATATCCGACTCCAATTACGGCTTTAGTCCGGATGGTCAAGACTTTGCCTACTTCGCCCATTCGGGTCAAAAATGGATATTAGTCAAGAACGGGGAAGAGATGGCGGAATATGAAAATATTATTTCCAACAGTCTGAAATATAAAGAAAAACTATTTTTCATGGCATCAACAGAAACCAAATCCATGCTTGTCATCGATGGCAAACCGGAAAAGCCTTATGACAGAATCGGCTTTATCAGGACCAACTCTACCGCCAATAGAATAATTTATAGCGCCATGGAAAACGGCCAGTGGTTCCGGGTTGAAAATGGTATTGAGGGTAAAAAGTATGACCAGGTTTCCGATCCGGTATTTAGCGAGAACGGTGAGCATTTCGCTTATAAAGCCCAAGTCGGGCAAAGGAGATTAATGGTAATTGATGATATTGAACATCCGGCTTACGACGATGTTTCCAATTTGATTTTCAGCAGCGACGGGACCCAAACGGCTTATATCGGCACTCTGGGCAAGAAGCGGTTCGTGGTTAGAAACGGCCAAGCTGAAAACAGCTATAAAGGAATTAATAAAAAGACACTTTGCTTTAGTACCGATGGTAAATATCTGGTTTATGAGGCCAACGACACTTTGATTATTAACAATAAGAAAAGCGGCTATTTCGGGGACATAGTCAGTAAAATTGCCTTTGATGATCTAAACAAACTGTATTTTATCGGAGTAACAAAGTCGAGTATTTATAACCCTTATACACACATATACATGGAATTTACTTATTGCAACCGTTATGATTTGGAATTAGAGTAAATGCCTTTCTTTTAGAGGAATTTACCAAGTGGTTTATCGGGGCGCCGCTGACTATTCCGGGCGCTTTTCTTTTTAAACTTCCCGTTTACGCCCGGTATGGCTGGCATACCCGAATGTCAAAACCGTAATACCGGGCGAAATCCTGGAATTTCGGGTTAAAGATTACGCCGCCATTATCACGTTTTTACCTCCTTTTTAGGAGGAGGGTGAATTTTTAATTGCCATTTTGGGATAATTCCAAATAATAACCAAATTGTTTTCGGAAACTGAAAATCAAAACAGCGAAATACTTTAGTATTTTTATAGAACAACAACGGAAAATCACAGACCATCGGGTAATAATGATAAACCGGCAAAGAAAAACGACAAACTCTCACCGGAAAATCATAAACCGGCAAAGAAAAATCATAAACCGGCAAAGAAAAATGATAAACCGGCAAGGAAAAATGATAAACCATCACCGGAAAATCATAAACCCTCAGAGAAAAATCATAGACCGTCAGAGAAAAATGATAAACCCGCAGAGAAAAATCATAGACCACTGAATTTATTTAAAATGCCATGTGAAAACCGATTGTGGCCGGTATTGCTCTGAGCATCGTATATGTCCGGAGGCTTCCGAAGAGAACCCGGATTCGTTAACTTATGATATAATACGGGAAACAAAATGAAATTTAGGGGTGAGCATTGCCGCTTGCTTCTTTTTTGCCGGGAGGTCGCATGGGAAAACTAAACCAATTATTTGACGGTATATTCAATGACGGCGAATTCTATCGTAAAATGCTGAAAATAGCCATCCCCATCGTGATCCAAAATTTTATCTCCTCATTTTTAAACATGATCGATACGGTAATGGTCGGCAGATTGGGAGAGACGGAGATTGCGGCGGTGGGCATCGCCAATCAGTATTTCTTCTTTTTCAATATGTTCATACTGGGCATGTCCGCCGGATGCGGCGTATTTATATCCCAGTTCTGGGGTAAGAGAGAGAACCAGAATATTAAACGGATCTTGGGAATAGGGCTGGGATCGGCGGCGTTGATCTCTATGGCCTTTATGGTTTTGGGCTATTTGATCCCCGGGAAGATTATTGCGGCCTTCAATAGTGACCCGAGGGTGATCCATTTGGGCGCCGGATATTTACAGGTGGTGTTGGTTAGTTACATATTTACCGGTGTCACCTTCGTTTACAATTTTGCGCTTCGCTCGATCGGCAAAACGGTTCAACCCATGTTAATCAGCGCCGTGGCCCTAATCTGCAACGCCTTTTTCAATTATATGTTCATTTTCGGTAAATTCGGCGCGCCCGCCATGGGAGTCGAAGGGGCCGCCCTGGCCACTGTAATTGCGAGATTGATCGAGGTATTAGCGCTGATCGCTTTCGTTTATAACAAGAAAAGCGTGTTGGCGGCCTCCTTTGCCGAATTGACCGATATAAATTTTAAGTACTTTAAACAAGCCTACCGCACCATCTTCCCGGTGATCCTCAACGATATCTGCTGGGGGCTTGGCAGTCTGGTCTATGCGGCGGTCTATGGCAGGATGGGTACCCAGGCGGTGGCCGCCGTTCAGATTAGCAATACCGTAAGCAATCTATTCTTGGTTGCGATTTTCGGGATGTCCAACGCCGCGGCGGTGATGGTGGGAAACAGCATCGGGGCTGGGGATTTGGGGCTTTGCAGGAGTTACGCCAGGAGGTTTTCCATCCTTTCGGTGGCGGTGGGTATTGTATTGGGTTTATTTCTGGCGGCGGCCTCTCCAGCGCTGTCCAAAGTTTTCAATGTTTCCAGCAAGGTGCGGAGCGATTCTTTAATTATTTTGAATATCGTAGCTTTAATCTTCTTTATCAGGGTATTTGATGTCATACTGATTGTCGGTATTTTGAGAGGAGGTGGCGACGCCAGGTATGCCTTCCTTTTAGAGGGATTTACCATGTGGTTTATCGGGGTGCCGCTAACCATTTTAGGCGCTTTTGCTTTTAAGCTTCCCGTGGCCATCGTATACGCCCTGGCTGTCCTGGAGGAGATATCCAAGTGCATCATCGGCGTTTTGCGGTTGAAATCAGGACGCTGGGTTCGCAACGTGATTCATAACATGGGAAAATCCTGCTGAATAAAGTCTTTATAACCGTGAATTACGCGAATAACCGCCAATAAACCCGCTTCTTTGTTTTTGTTCGCTTTATTGGCGGTTCTTTTATTTTTCTCTTCCGGGTTTCTAATACCGTCTTTTTATTTTTTAAGTAGCTGAAAAACCTCTAAAAAGGTATTTGACTTAGTCAGAGACAGTCAGTATAATATGAATATAGATTCATATGAATGTGAATTCACATTCATAAAGCGTCTCGCGCTTGATTATAGAAAGGAAGATATTATGCCAAAAGATACGTTTTTCAATTTACCCGGGGAGAAGCGGGAAAAGATTATGGATGCCGCGATTGACGAGTTTGCCATCCATCCTTATCATAAAGCCAGGATTACGGCAATCGCCGATCGGGCCGGAATCGCCAAAGGAAGTTTTTATCAATATTTTGAGGATAAAAAAGATCTTTTTAAATACCTTATGGAACTACTGGTGCAGAAAAAACTATCCTATATCAACCGCGATATGATGGAAAGCAGGGATAAATATAGTTTTTTCCAACTCTTGCGGGAGGTCTATCTAAGCGGAATCAGGTTCGCCAAAGAAAATCCGCGTTTGCTGCCGATTGGGGTCATGTTGGCCAATGACAAGAAACTGTACAGCGAGATCTATGGTGAACATGAGAAAAAGAGCGTTGACTTTTTTCAGCAGTTACTGGAGTACGGCAAGGCGCAAGGCGCCGTGGATCAGGGAATCAATCCGGCATTAGTAGCCAAAATGCTAACCGGGATGAGCTATTCTTTAGTTGATTTTTTGATGGAAGACGGAAAGCTGGATCTGGACGATATGGCGGTCATCGATGAGATGCTCTATTTCGTGGAAAACGGTATTAAAAAGAAAGATTGAGCGGCGTTTTGACCGGCGACCGGCTAATGATTGGGCTCTAACGCTTAGGGCCGTCAACCAGCGGCCAACGACGAACCGATTTAAGGGGGTTAGAAAATGGCTTTACTGGAGTTGCAAGATGTCCGAAAAACCTATCAGCAAGGAAAGATTGAAGTGCCTGCTTTGAGAGGGATCGATTTAACGGTGGAGGCCGGAGAGTTCGTAACAGTCTTCGGGCCTTCCGGTTCCGGGAAGACCACCCTGCTTAACATGATCGGTTGCCTGGACAAACCGACCGGCGGCAGGATTAATTTTAATAATAATGAACTGAGCTCTTTGGACAAAAAGGGTCTGGCTATGATTAGAAGGTATAATGTGGGCTTTATTTTTCAAAGTTATAATCTGATTCCGGTTTTAACCGCTTATGAGAACGTTGAGTTTGCCATCAGGCTAGTTGATAAATATGCCCACCACGAATTAAGAGACCGGGTCATGAAGATGTTGACCGCCGTTGGTTTGGGAGGGTTGGAAGATCGCAAACCAAACGAACTTTCAGGCGGCCAGAAGCAACGGGTGGCAATTGCGCGAGCTCTGGTTAAGGAGCCGAAACTGGTTTTGGCTGACGAGCCCTCCGCCAATCTGGACTCAAAGGCCAGTGAAGAGGTTTTGGAAGTTATGGTCAAGATGAATCAAGAACTGGGAACAACTTTTATCTTTTCCACCCATGATCCCCGGGTGATGGGCTATGCCCGGCGGCTGATTGAGATCCGGGATGGTCTGATCGCGAAGGACCAAAGGGAGGGGGAAGGAAGATGTTCCTAACCAAACTGGCCTTTAAAAACCTGGCGCGCCACCGCAACCGGACTTTAATCACCGCCAGTATAATTGCATTTGCGGTCTTTTTCTATATTCTCATGGATTCGCTGATTGGCGGGATGACTGAAATGTCATACCAGAGCATTATTGATTTTGAAGCCGGACATCTTCAAATAGTCAACCGGAAGTATTGGGAGGAAGAGGATAAACTACAACTGGAAAACCTGATAACGATTGACAAATCGATGATGGCCGCGGCCCGGAAGGTTGAAGGCTATCGAGCCGCTTCACCCGAACTAAGTTTCCAAGCCCGGCTCAGCAACGGAGTTAATGAATTGCCGGTTACCGGACGGGGGATTATTCCCGGAGATTTTCTAAAAGTCTTTGCTCTGGGGGACCGGTTTGTGGAAGGGAAAATGTTTTCCTCCGGGGAATACCAGGCGGTAATGGGGAAGAGGTTGGCTGATCTTTTAAAATTAAAGACCGGCGACTATATTACGCTTCTGGTTAAAGATAAAAATGATACCTTTAATACTATCGAAGCGGAGATCACCGGGCTGGCCCACACCGGTAACCCCAATGTCAATCAGAATATAGTTTACCTTCCATTGGATATCGCCCAGCGGGCTTTGAACGTGGGTAATCAAGTGAGCAAGGTGCTGGTTAAGCTGACAGATAAGGAGCGGGCGTTTGAGGTCGCTAAGAGGTTGGAAAACAAAATAAAAACCTACGACTCCGGGTTGGCGGTTTATTCCTGGGATCAGCTTGAGGCCGCATCCGTCGCCAAAGCTAAGCAAATGGGGAATCAACTGGTGTTGGTGATTATATTGTTCATTGCCGCCGTCGCCATCACCAATACCGTTATTTTATCGGCCCTGGAGAGGATGGAAGAGATTGGGATGATGAAGGCGATGGGCTTACAGAATAAAGAGGTGATCTATACCTTTGCCTTGGAATCAACCGGAATCGGCATTCTGGGGGGTGTTTCCGGCGTGTTAATGGGGCTGGCTGGCGTTGGACTATTTTCCAGGTTCGGCGTGGATTTTTCATTTATGACCAATATCGATATGACTGCTTTCGGCATACCGGTAATCGGCAAAATTTATGGAGCTTGGAATCCCCGGGCGTTTCTGGAGGTCTTTACTTTTGGGGTATTTGTCTCATTATTATCCAGCATTCCCCCGGCATACTGGGCGGCGGATAAAGATCCTGTTAAAGCGATCAACCACAAATAGGGGGTGTGAATATGCGGTTTCTGCTGAAAATAGCTTTTCGAAATCTGTTTCGCAATAAATTGCGGACATCGGTTTCGGTTTTTGCCATTGCTTTTTCTGTCATGGTGGTTGTCTTTGCCAGGGGTTATATCACAGGATTAATCGACTCAATCGCCGCCGAGCACATCCAATATAATTCCGGCCATATTAAAATTGTCGCTAAGGGGTATAAAGAGCAGGAACGGTTGCTGCCTCTGAATTACCCGGTGGACGGCTTAAATAATCAGAGTTTGGACGGGATGCTGGCCAAGCTCCAAGAAATTAATAATGTAAAAATGGTTATACCCAGACTGAAGTTCGGCGCTGTGGTCAGTACGGAAAAGGATTTGGTGACCATGAGCGGCTGGGGTGTTGATCCCCGGCGGGAAACCGCTTTTACCAGAATTAAAGATTATTTGGTAGAGGGGAGACTGCCGGAGCTGGGACGGATGGAAGTGATGATGGGTACGGCTCTGTTGCGTAAAATCAACCGCCGGCTTGGGGATAAAGTCACTATTTTGTTTAATACCGCAACCGGTTCTCCAAATGGCGCCACTTTCAAGATTGTCGGGCGGCTGGAAAGCGGGATCAAGCTGTTGAACGAGGTCGTTTTCTATTTGCCGCTGGACCAAGCCCAGAGGCTGCTGGACATGGACGGCCAGGTTACGGAGTTACTGCTGGCGCTGCCGGATAAGAAGATGGTTCCTCGGGTATTGCCGGAGGTCAAAGCGTCACTGGCCGACGCGGGAGCATCCGACCGTTATCTGGCTTTGGGCTATAAGGAGACCAGCGATTTGATTCCATATATGGAAATAGCAAAATCAATTTATAATACAATCTATATCTTTCTGGTGCTGCTAGCATGTATTGTGGTGGTAAATACCATGATTATGATCGTCAAGGAGCGGACCAAAGAGATTGGCATGATGGCCGCCCTGGGGCTGGAGGGTAAAGAAATCTTACGGCTTTTTATGACCGAAGGGGCCATTATGGGGGCGATTGGGAGTCTCATCGGCGCAGTCCTGGGCGCGTTAATAAACGGGTATTTCGCAAAAACAGGCTATAATTTAACCGCGGCCACCTCCGGTTTCAGTTCGGATATTATCTTTAATTCCATTGTTTACCCGGTTTCATCCTTGAGTAACACCGTTTTTGCATTTGCACTGGGAGTGGTTGTTGTGACGACAGCTTGTTTTATCCCGGCCCGTAAGGCGGCAAAACTTGAGCCAATCGAAGCGATGAGAGAATCATAATAGAAGGGAGTCATTTCGAAATGAAAAGAAGGTCGGTTTTAATAGGCGTTTGTTTATTGATCTTCTCCGTTTTTACCGCCATGATAGCAAGCGCGCCGACTGCCGAAGAGATCATCCAAAAGAGAGATCATAATGAATATGTCGATACCGCCAAAGTGGAATCGGAAATGATTATTGTTAATGGCAACCGGAAAATGGTGAAGACGATGACTTCTTATGTTCAAGGAGATAACGGCCTGGTGATTTTCAGTAATCCCCGGGACCGGGGCGCTAAATTTCTAAAACGCGGCGATGACCTGTGGATGTTCTTCCCGGAGGCCGAGGATTTGGTGAAGATCTCCGGTCATATGCTCAGCCAGGGGCTGATGGGGAGTGATTTTTCTTATCAGGATATTATGGAATCCGATAAACTGACGGATTTGTATAAATTTAAGCTGATCGGCGAAGAAGAAATTGAGGGCCGCCCATGTTATATATTGGAAGGAATTGCCGCCGAGGGGAAAAAAGTTTCATATTACCGGCGCAAATCCTGGGTGGATCAAGAAAGGTTTGTCGGATTGAAGGAGGAATTATACGCTCAGAGCGGCCGGTTGTTGAAGGTAATGAGCGTTACAAAAGTGGAAAAGCTTGAAGGGCGTTGGTATCCAATAGAATCGGTAATGGAGGATAAGTTGCGAAAGAATACCCGGACCGAGTTTGTTCTGAAATCAATCGAATTCAACCCGCCAATACCGGCCGGGACTTTTACTCTGGAGAACTTGAAATGAGCGCTGGAAGCTTGAGGCTAGAGACTGAGACTTTGTCCCATCCTGGAGAGGCGTTCCTGGATCTCCATGTCCTTTGCAACTTCGCCCCAACCTGGGATTCAGGTAAATCACTTGTAATAAGCGGCTTTTCTTTGAAGGAGGATTACAATCATGCGGCGGGCTTCCATATTAATAACCCTGTTTCTGCTGGGAACGGTTGTTGCTGCTCCGGCCCTGGCGATCGAGGCGGGGGGAGAGGCGAAAATTCTACTCTCGGGTATCCTGCCGGAAGACGGAGGTCTTGAGCGGGAGATTGAGGATAGTTTAGATCTGGAACTCTTGCTGCCCCGGATCGGTAATACCGAATTTAGTTCGGCTTTCCGGATCAGCAAACCCTTACAGGATTTGTTCGCTGATGAGAAGGCTGTTTATTTCGCCAAAAAGCTCTATATAAAGCATAAATTTGCGAAATTGCGTCTCACGGTAGGCCGTCAACCGGTCTCCTGGTCATTCGGCTCCTTGCTCAATCCGGTGGATTACACCCTGGGGTCGGTGGCCCTGGATGAAGAGAATAACAGTAAATATACGGACGCAGTTGATTTCTATATTCCGCTGAATTGGAATTCCAGTCTGGAGCTAGTGGCCTCTTATCCCGCCGGGTTTACCCCGGAGGAGGAGAAGCTGAAATGGGGGCTCAGGGCTAGAGCCGGAATTAAAGGCTATGACCTGACCCTAAATTATGTGCGGGAAGCTGAGGTTTCCGGAGCAACAGGAGGAGTCCTCGACGATGTTCTCCGGTTCATCCCCAGGCAAAGAGGGGGGTTCACTTTTAAGGGAGATCTGGGAGGTTTTGGGGTATACGGCGCTTACGGCTGTTATTTCGATGAAGGGATCGAGCAGAGCAATAGTTACCTAATCGGGGCGGATTATAGTTACAACCTTAATTACAATACCAAAATCACGATGCAATTGGAGTATTTGGGAGTGGAACCGGGTTTTCTGGAACCGTCTTTGAGGGCCGAACTATTGAAAATGAAAAGCGGCGACAAAAGACTTGATTTTTTAACCGGGAGTATAAAATATCCGCTGGACGACTTTTCATCCGTATCTTTAATGACCATGGCTGATTTAGATGACGGCAGTTTATTTTTGACCCCCGGTTACCAAACTACTTTAACGGGTAATTTCGGCCTAGAGATCAACGCCACTATTTTTTGGGGAAAGGAAGAAACTCTATTTGCTCCCGGCGATTCTACGCCCGAGGCTATTATCACCACCAGCCTGAGTTATTCTTTTTAATAGGGGTGTACTTTTGTTAAGTTTCAAAGGTATGTTGTTGCAGCGGCGTTCTATGGTGTGAGGGGCCGCTTCTAAACCGGCTATAACATACCGGCTTTACATCCTGACTTATTTTAATTATCAGGAGTGGAGCTTGTATGAAATATCAAAATGCCAATGATGGAGAAGTTCAAAATGAAACAAAACAAATATGACGACGGTGTCTTTTTGATAAATACAGCCAGATGGAGCGTTCAAGCATGGACTATCGCTCTTTGGTACGATGCTGGCTCAGTATGCGATTAAGTGGTGTGTCACGTTGAACGCCTTGCCGCGCAAGGGATACGTAAGTTGATTGTGGAAGACTATATCGCGTTTTACGTGATATCAGGGTACATCAAATATTGGGTCCGCCCACGAACTCAGATATGGATTGATTTCATAGTATTAATGCCGAATTTATCCCGCAGGCGGCCAGCGAGTGGCATGAACTCCGGAAAATGCTCCCGATTGAACGAATATTTCCAGCGATTTTCAGATTACTCTCCGGAACGCTACCGGGGAGACGAAATTATGTACGAAAATTTTGAGTTTCGCCTATAAAATATTTGCATATCGTACAGAATTATTGTACGAAACCGTCCGCGGTAGTATAATGATACCGGAGGCGATTTCATGAAATCCGATAATTACCGGGAAGGCGTGGTAATAACCGCAACCGAGCTTAAACAAAATTTAGGCAAATATCTGGACTTCGTTGAAGAGCAAAACGATGTGGTGATCACCAAAAACGGAACTAAGATCGCCCGGTTGACTCCTTATGTAACCGATATAGAACAATATTTTACGGTGAGGGAGAATGCCCTGGACTACCAGTACGGCGGGAAGAAGGTTTCCTATGAGGAATTTATGGAGATTTACGAAAAAAGCACCCTCCGCATGGAACTGATTAACGGCGAGATTTATTTGTTGGCTTCGCCAAGTATTGGGCATCAGGATATACTGGGAAGACTGTACCTGACTTTTTCCGAATACTTCAAAGACAAAAAGTGCCGGGTGTTTTTAGCTCCGTTTGACGTGCATTTTCACAAGAAAGATTTTAAGGAACCTGATGTGATGCAGCCGGATCTGCTGGTAGCTTGTGATTTAGAGCATAATGTCAACGAAAGGGGAAAATATATGGGCACTCCGACTTTGGTGATTGAAATTTTGTCGGACGGCACCCGCAGCAAGGATATGATCGACAAGTTGAATACTTACCGGTTATCGGGAGTCAAGGAATACTGGATTGTTGATCAAAAACAAGAAAACATTATGGTGTATGGTTTTGATAATTATGAAATTGATAGGTACAAAACATATGAAAAGGGAGATGCGGCGGGGTCGCTGGTATTCAACGGTTTATCGGCTGATATAGCAAGTTTATTTAATGAATTGCTCTGAGCTGACAAAGGCGCCGTTGTTTTAGAAGAAAACAATGAGCAGTGAACAATGGAATTGCGCCCTACGCTTTACAGCGGACACGCAGATCAAAGCCTGCTTTGCAGACTATGATCTGCGTTTTTGCTATTAACAAAGCGCATGGACTTTTTGTCTTTCTTGAAAGTGAACAAAGTTTAATCGGAGATGGTAAAAGGCTGCAGAGGCTTGCCTTTCAATATCTCTTCAACCTCTTCGTACCCGGTGGGAAATGCAAAGTTATACCTTGCCGGCAGCGCAAAAACATATTTGTTGTTCCGTCCAAGTTCACCTGGGTTGACAGGCGCCGCGCCGATATGAAATTTGTCCTGTTGCAGCGAATCCCATTGGCTAAGCGTAAAAACCATGATCGGGATGTCCTGGCGCGGATTCTGACTAGTCCATTGGGGATGCCGGATTGAGATCAACGGACCGGTTTCGACAGTCCGGACATCTCCGCTAGCAGTACCCGCCCATTGATCTTTTACAATGGTATATCCTTGCCAGCTATCCGGTAAGGGAAAATTGAATCCATACTGGGTATTTGTATAGATAACCCCTTGAGGGGCTGCGTATGGGCCGGTGGCGGCTTCATCAATCAACCAGCGGTTATTTATTTTCTTTACCGTCAGGGTAACCGGCTGCTTGGCGGCGATTCCGCCCTCCGTTTTTTCAGTGCTCGATATTTCGATGATTTCTCCGCTAATTTTATAAACGGAGTCCGAAGTCTTCTCCATCTTTAAAATCTCGATCCGGTCCGGCCAAGGACTGGAGACCATCCGCCCGAGCGCTTTCTTAGGATCGCTCTGCCATTTGCTAAGCAGGGCGGGAGATAGAAAACTGCCGTAATTCTCCCGGATACTTTTGGAAACCGTATTGGGAGAGGCGGTAAGAGAGACCATTTGGAGCTTTTTCCCAAAGTCCTGCACCAGGTTTTTGACCATATTTTGGTCATTTTCAACTACCGGCTGCGTTTGCTGGATTGGTTGTTCATCCTTCTGCGGCGGGGTCTTGGTCACGCCGTTTGCATGGCCAAAAATTGTGGCGCTCAGTAATAATGTTATTCCAAATAAGATTAGACGGCTCATTTTGTATTCTCCTCGATCGTTTTTTTATATTTAAACGGGATTATCTTTGTTTGGTTTCAGTATATTAACAGTAATCCGCTGGCAAATTTGTTTGTTTTCGGTATTTATCAACCGGCACAAAACTGTTTTTAACCATAATCAATAATTATTTGTTACTCCAGTCTAAAGTATAAATTGCCGGTCTGGTTTCATTGGTTAAAATGGATGAAATTGTGGATAAAGTGACTGATCTGATTCCTTTGGGATAGTGTAGTCATGTCTCCGGAAAGCAGTTGAGCTATCCTAAAAAGATCGCTGGCACCGCCAAGGGCAGCGCCGTCGCGTTCGACCACTTTACCACCGAACCCCTTGAGTCGAAGGCGCTCTATTGGCGTTGCGGAAGAGCGATGATCAAGGCCGTCGGCGAACCGTTAAAGTTCCTTGGATACCAATATTCTATCTTATTTCGGCCGTTGCTCCATGAGCGCCTCAAATTGGAATCTTATGAGCTGTTAATTCTGTTGGTTTTACCTTATCAGAGATTAATCATACTCAAGAAAAGCTTCGTAGCAAAAACGTTCGTTCCGCCCTTCAGGGAGGAAGCAAGATGGAGGATTGGCCTGAGCAATGGTTGGTCACAAGTTGTCCGGATGACAAATCAGGAAATGTTGGATATTGAAGAATTAAAAAGAAGCTCCGGCCGTGTTTGGAATGACTGTGGGGAACCCAACCCCATCGGGGTTAAAGCTTTATATTAAAATCTGTAAAAATTCTTGTATAAACAAAGCACGCTTTGAACAATTTCCATCTATTGGGTGGGCTTGAACCCCGTCAAGGCGCGGGGATAAATAAAACCAGGCCTTGTGTGGTTGTTTTCCCTTTAGAAATGAATACTCACCTTTGGACGATTATTATGGCTCCGGTTACAAGTAAAGAAAAAGAAAGATACCCCACCCGGGTTAAATTGCGGGTGGATGATGTTGATGTCTGGATAATATTAGACCAAATAAGATCCGTTGATAAAGCGAGACTTTGTGAAGACATCGGAAGTTTAACGGCTAAAGAAACAATAGAAGTAAAAAGCATTACCAAGGAAATGTTGGTTGATTAAAGGCGTGATTGGGGAACTGATTTTATTCAAACCCGAAATTTATGAACACCGCCATCGGCACATCCCCTTTTGAGCAGACATATTAATAACTGGGAAACTTCTTGTAGTATGCGGTCACAACTCTTCTAAAGGGAATGGTGAAATTTAAATGGCCGAAATATATTCGTTCAGCAATTTCCCGGAACGATCCGGCGCCTTAAAAAACAATGAAATAGAGGAATTAAGAGCCCGCATCGCGGCTCTGGAGAATAATATCCAACAATTATTATCCTTACAACCGGTCTGTATTGAAAAATTATATGTGCGTAAAGTCGAAAAACTCCAGTTGAAGCTGGATTCAATTGATGTTGAGGAGTTAAGCGGCATGCTGAACATCGGGATCACCTCCGGCGGCAAGCTTAAAAAGAAGGAGATTAACAAAGAGTAAAATGAGAAAGGACAAGCCGGTAATTGCATACCGGATTAATTTCCCCCTTTACAATTTTGAATTCGCCTGCCGGAGGAGGATAAAAATGGGTGAAGGGTGAAATTAAACAGCGGATCTTTTATGGAGGTATTATCTATGAAAAAAATTATCCTAATTTCAATCCTCATATCGATAGTTGTATTCTCCGCAAACGCTTTCGCCGACTGGTACAACGATCTCCAAAAAGCAGTCCAAAATATCAGCGGGAATATTAACAACACGGGTAATACCGATAATAATAAAGAGAGCCTAAGCGAAGAGCAAATTATCGCCGGGTTAAAAGAGGCCTTGAAGGTGGGCTCGGAAAATGCCGTCAACTCCAGCGGAAAAGTGGACGGGTTTTTCGGTAATCCCAAAATTAAGATCCCCATGCCGGAGAAGCTCCAAAAGGTGGAGCAAGGCCTGCGCAAAGTAGGCGCCGGAAAGATGGCGGACGATTTTATTCTGAGTATGAACCGTGCGGCCGAACAGGCGGCTCC
>JBLNCU010000168.1:0-23556 GCA_050260935.1 Bacillota bacterium | reverse complement strand
GCGGAATTTAAGCCATCATAATTGCAAATTCAGACAATGACACAATCCGAAGAAATATGCTCCATTTGGCTTGATTTTATCAAATTCTCATTTTTAAATGGTCTTTAAACTGATATAATTGGTTTATGGAGATCAATAAGCAAAAAATTAGTTTTCACGAAGTTGCCTTACTGCTTAGGAAAGCTTTGGGGGACCCTTGGCGACTCCATCAAACCAGCCCCTTGACTTACTGTGATTCCGCTTTGGAAATTTTAATCGCCACGGTTCTCACCCAAGCAACATCCGATAAGAATGCTCTAAACGCTTGGTTTAACTTTAAAAAAGTATTCCCTGCCCCGGAAATGGTTTTAACTTCGGCGGCGGGAGTCCTGGAGCAAACGATAAACACTTCCGGCTTGGCGGCGCAAAAAGCAAGGGTCATCAGGGGAGTGTTGGAAAAGGTCCGGGAAGAACTGGGGGAATACTCCCTGGAATCTTTAAAAGCCGATCCGGCAATGGCTTGGAGCTTTTTAAACAGTTTACCAGGGATCGGCCCAAAGACCGCGGCTTGTACTATGTTATTCGGTTTAGCTTTTCCTTATTTTCCAGCGGATGTCCATATTCACCGGATTGTCCGGCGCCTGGGCCTCATTGCCGGAAAAAAGACGCCAACCGAGATTCAGGAGTTTTTAGCCAGGCAAATTCCTGAAGGAATGCACCAGGAGTTGCATATTCTCCTATTGAATCTGGGCCGCCGGTATTGCCGGCCTAGAGAACCGGCATGTCCTCAATGCCCCTTGCTTAGGATGTGTTTGGAGGGTTCTAAGTTTACATAATGCAACAATCCGTGTTATAATGATGGCGGAAAGGAGACTAGACCATGAAAAAACTTAGAACAGCTTTGATATGTTTGATAATCGGCGGCCTAGTTTTGATAAACGCAATTAATTATTTTAAGTCTGTAGTGTCGAATGTTACGATAAGCGGGAACGGACAATTCGGGAAGTATAACAAAGCCGAAATAGTGGGGCAAATGAACCGGATAGTCGCTGAAATTGTCTCTTTAGAGAAAACTTCCGGTAAAATAGGGCCGGAAGGATATAAAGTATATTCGGCCGGGGAAACGGAGCGCTTTCTCGAATTATACAAGGCCTTGACCTTAAGGTTGCATTATCTAAACGATGGCAATTCAGCAATTGATAATTCGGAATGGGGCGGTTACCGGTTAAGTTCCGAAGCCAATAAACCGTATGATCCTAAACAGGTTGATCAGGCAATGGCCGAGCTTGAAAAGAATGGTTTACCACGGCCATTCGTGGCCGACTTCCGGATCTATTTGTTGCCTTATGTGATACCGGATGTCAGCGGTCTCGGCGGCGCCGGGTATACTATGTTAAGCGCCGAACCGGAGTCGGAGGATTTGATATCCAATCAATTACAGGTAACTTTGTATCATGAGATCGGTCATCATGTTCATTTTAGTTTCATGCCGCAGGAAACAGCCGAAGGGAAAGAGTTGTGGGCTAAGTTTCTGCAAATCGTCGGCGGTTCCTGGCATGGCGCCGGCGGGGTCAATACCAAGGATTGGAGCAATTCCAGTGAGGAGACGTTCGCTGAAGATTTCCGGATGCTCTTTGGAACCAGCCAACCATTTTTCGGGGACATCGCTTTAGGGGATCCCCGGGCTGACTCTCAAAGGGCAAAAGCGGAAATCCGGTTTATGAAGGGCTTGGCCCAAGTTAAAGTTAAAACCCAATACCAGTCGCCCTGGATTCCAGGAGATGGACTGCGTTTCTGGCAGAACCAGGGGTTGTTAATCACAGGCGCCTGGGGCTTGTTGGCTCTTGGAATATTCCGGCTCAATGGAAGCGCCATGCCCGCTAGACACAGAACTCTGGGGCTGTCATTAAGTGTTTATCGGGGTTAAAATCAGGACTGACACTCCTTAAATACCGGACTCATACATTATCATACCTGTTTTTATATTATTTCTAAGGAGTGATAATGAATGGAAAAAGGCCGGATTAAGGAGGTTTTCCCCGGCGGCAACACTTCACAGGGTTTTTTTTCTTTTTATGATTACATCGCCCCCTCAGACGCCACCCGCATCATGATTATCAAAGGCGGGCCCGGAGTCGGGAAAAGTTCATTTATGAGAGCGATCGCCGCCGAAGTGAACGGGTATGGCTATGATGTTGAATTGCATCATTGTTCATCAGACAATAACTCCCTTGATGGAGTGGTCTTTCCCCAGATTAAAGTGGCTTTGATTGACGGAACCAGCCCCCATGTGGTCGATCCCAGGAATCCCGGCGCGGTTGATGAGATTATCCATTTAGGCGACTACTGGGATGAAAAAGGAATGCGGCAAGGAAGGGAAAAGATTTTGGAGCTTAATAAAGCGGTCGGACGCTTGTTCGGCAGGGCGTATCGATATCTGAAGGCGGCCAAGGTTATACATGATGATTTGGAATCAATCTATAGCGAGAGTATGGACACAGGTTTAGCCAACCAAAAAACCGCCGATTTAATGGAAACCATTTTCGAGGGTTCTCCGGTGGCTAGAAAAACCGGCGCTATTAGAAAACTTTTTGCCAGCGCAATTACTCCCGATGGTTATCGGAATTTTCTACCGTCGATTTTCAAATCTTCCCCCGCCATTTATGCGATAACCGGAGCCGCTGGCACCGGGAAATCAACCCTCATTCAGAAACTGGCCAACGCTGCGGTTGAGAGAGGGTTTGATTGTGAAGCTTATTACTGTGCCCTCGACCCGTCCAAAATCGAGCACTTAGTCATTGAAAAACTGGGGGTGGCGGTTACAACCGCCGAGCCGCCGCACCGAATCGATTTGGATAAAGCGGTAAGCGTGGTGAGTATGGATGAATGTATCGCTCCGGGCGTACCGGACGAATATAGGCAGCCAATTGCTTACAACCTAAAAATGAAAGCGGAGCTGCTGGAGACGGCAATTGCTTGTCTTCTTGAGGCAAAGCTCACCCATGACCAAATGGAGCAATATTACATCCCCAATATGAATTTTCAGGCCATCTCCGTATTACAAGAGAAAACCTTAAGGAGGATTTTAAAATACGCTGAGGAACAAGCGTTGGTATCTTGTTGAAAAATTAAAAAAGAGTAACCAAACCTACTAGTAATTTTTGAAGCCTGCTCAGTTCTGAGCAGGTTTTTATAATATCAGAGGTATTTAAAGGAGGTGTTTAAATGCGTGGTCTAGTATAAAAAAGTCCGATAGTCATCGCCATTAAAGACACTCCATAATCACGTTAAAAACGAACCTCTTAAAAAATTTCTTGCTTTATTCCCCATTCCATATCCGGAGTTCCTCTTCGTCCTCCTCGGTCACAGGCGAAGTAAGGCTTTTAAAAATATTTTCTTGACAGTTTAAAAAAATCATGGTATTTTTGGATCAGAAGAACTTAAACGGTTCAGTTATCTCAAATCTAGCCAAATTTATATGGACGTGATTCCAACGACTACCATTAAAGATGTAGCTAAATATGCAGGTGTTTCTCAGGCTACCGTTTCTTATGTGATTAACAATAATATGAATGAAGTCAGCTATTCAACTCAACAAAAAGTTTTGGAAGCTGTGAAAATACTTAACTACCATCCAAATGCCAATGCCCGAAGTTTAAAATCGAAAAACACGCGAAATATCGGGCTGGTAATGCTGCATACCGAAACCAAACAGTTGTTGGAAGACCCTTGGACCATTGAATTGTTAGCCGGTATTGCGGATATATCAAGAGAAGCGGGCTACAGCATTGTAATTGACTTCATTATGGAATGGACCGAAGAAACCTATTCCCGGATTTTTAGGGGGCAAAAAACCGACGGCACCATCATTTTGGGGGCAGCCATTTCGGATCGAATCGATGAAAAGTTAACGGCTGACAAAGTTCCTCATATCTTTATCGATCGCTATACTGAAGATACCAAAAAAAATTGTATTTGTATCGATAATGAAGGCGGAGCTAAGAAGGCGATTCATCATCTGGCCTCACTTGGACATCAAAGAATTGCTTATATCGGAGGCGACGGGGATTTCGCTTCAGGGATATACCGGCAAAAGGGCTTTTATGAGGCGATGAATGAACTTAATTTGCCCATCGAACCGGCTTATATTCTGAGTGGTAAGTGGTCTGAAGAATCAGGCTACAATGCATTAGTTCAATTGTTTAACTTAGTAGTACCCCCGACCGCGATTTTTTGCGCCAATGATCGGATGGCTATCGGGGTTCTTCAAGCGGCCCGTGTTCAAAAAATCAAAGTACCGGATCAATTATCAGTCGTAGGTTTCGATAACTCGCAATTCTCGGCATTTACAACCCCACCTTTAACTACTTTAACCGTCCCGATTTATGAAATGGGGAAATTAGCCGCAAATCAAATAATTGCGATTAGCAATGGAAAAAAATTTTTTCGAAAAGAAGTTTTTGATGTGAATATAGTTATCCGCAATTCAACAGCTCCACCAGCTTTGCGATAGCGGTTTTTGGCTTACACTTTATCAGTTTCGAAAAAAACAGGGATAAGCCTGGAAACTTAAACGTTTCAGTTAATATATTAAGTTTTTGCCAGGTTTAAATGAAAGGAATATTCAAGCGCCTGGTAAAAACTGAATATAAAAAAACAAATTAGGGAGGGTTAAAATGAAAAGGTTTTTACTTATCGTTTTGGTTTTGGTTATGGTTTTATCCTGTGTCTCTGTTCTTGCCGCCCCGAAAGTTACCTTACGTTATGCATTATGGGATGCCAACCAGAAGCCGGCTATGGAAGCCGCAATTGCAGCTTTTATGAAAGCCAACCCCGATATTGAAGTCAAAATGGAATTAACTGAGTGGAATGATTATTGGACCAAGATCACTACCGGTGTAGCCGCTGGAACTATGCCCGATGTATTCTGGGGTCATATCGCTTACTTTTCCAGTTTGGCCAGCAAAGGCGCTATTATGGATCTCAACCCCTTTATCAAAAAAGACAAGATCGATTTAAGCGTATACTATCCAGGTTTGACCGCTAACTGGAGCTACCACGGCAAACAATTCGGCTTGGCCAAAGACTGGGATACCATCTGTTATGCCTATAATAAGGATATGTTTGCGCAAGCCGGGATTACCGCTCCGGAAAAATGGACCTGGAACCCTAAAGACGGCGGGAGTTTCTTGCAAGACCTGAAGAAATTAACTGTTGACGTTAATGGCAAGAATGCCACCGAAGAAGGATTTGATAAGACCAAAGTTGTCCGTTACGGAATTGCCGGTTTTAATGCCGGAGAAATTCAGACCGGTTGGATTAACTTTGTTTGGATGAACGGCGCCCCGGGATCCGGCGTTTTGGATAAACCATTCGGCACCAAATTCGCCCTGGATAATCCGAAAGCTGTAGAAGCTCTTCAATTCTATTTTGATCTAACCAATAAATACGGCGTCTCCCCGCAAACCGACAACCAAGGCTTTGCCGGCGGCGCATGGGACCTTTGGCTTGCTAAGAAGACCGCTATTTATCCGTGCGGCTCCTGGATGTTGGGCGCCGCCCGTTCAAACGCCAAATTTGTCTGGGACGTTGCTCCGTTGCCGGCGGGACCTGCCGGCCGGATTAGCGCCTTTAACGGTTTAGCTCATAACATTGCCGCCAAGACAAAATATCCGGATGCCGCCTGGAAATTGGTAAAATGGATGGATGGCCCTGAAGGCCAGAAAATTATCGCTGGATACGGCTGCTGTTTCCCGTCCATCAAATCGATTGTTCCGGTTTATATGGCTGCCTCCAAAGAAAAAGGGCCGGCTCACATCCAGTATTACTTTGATGAAGCAGCAGGCAAAACCGGTGAATACCCGATGCACGTCAATTGGGCCCAAATGTGGGATGTCATTAACCGCGAGTTGACTTCGGCCTATTCCGGATTTGAAACTGTGAAAGAAGCAGTGGCGAATATCAAAGCTGAAATTACTCCATTACTTGGAGGAAAATAACATCTTTCTTAGCGGGGAAACCCCGGGAAGCGGCGGTTTTCCCGCCTTCTTATCAAAGTTAGGCGGATGGAGGCCGGCTATGAAAGAGCAAGAATTGAAATTATATCATAACAAGTTGCTGCAACCTAGCAAAAAAAGGGCCATAAGCCAGCAACAGTTTCGCCAGGCGTTGGCAGGTTATTTATTTATCACTCCGAATTTTTTGGGCTTTTTGGCCCTTGCAATCGTGCCAATTATAGCTACCATTGCCCTTTCATTTAGCGATTGGGATTTGGTTAATCCGATAAAATGGGTTGGTGGCTTAATTATAAGAATATTTTTTCCTCTCCTGCCTCCTGGGCTTCTTTAAGACAGACCATCCTGTTTACGGTGTTGAATGTTCCGATTCAATGCTTTATTGCCTTGGGTATTGCTTTGATCTTAAACCAAAAATTAAAAGGGTTAAATCTTTTCCGTACTTTATTTCTGTTGCCCTGGGTTTGTATGCCGGTTGCCCATGCATTGCTCTGGCAATGGATCTATAATTATTCATATGGAATTTTAAATCATGTCATCACCAGTTTTGGTTTTCAGGGAGTCCACTGGTTGAGTAATCCGATGTTTGCCTTTTTTGCAATTATGTTTGTAAATGTCTGGAGCTATTTGGGGATGCACATTGTGCTGTTATTGGCCGCCCTCCAAACAGTGCCCGGAGAATTGCATGAAGCCGCGCTGGTGGATGGGGCCAGCCCCTGGGTCCGGTTTTGGAAAATTACTTTTCCGATGATCAGCCCGGTTTTTTTCTATGATATAGTGATCAACATGATTGGGACACTGCAAATCTTTGATATTCCGTTTGCGTTGACCAATGGTGGCCCAGGTAATGTTAATTTATACTTCAATCTTTTACTTTACCGCAAGGCCTTCTCCTATTTCCAGATGGGTGAAGCTTGCGCAATGGGTGTAATATTATTTGCCCTGATTGGCTTCTTTACTTATATTACCTTTAAATACATTGGTTCACGGGTAAATTACGACCAGGTTTAATTTGGCCAAAGGGAGGGGTCGCCTATGAAATCAACAGCCACCAAAAAAATTCTGAAATCTCTTACTTACATAGGGATTATTGCTTTTTTGTTCATCTTCATTTATCCGATACTTTGGGAACTTAGCACGTCATTTAAAACTAATAGCGAAGCTTTCAGCGGGTTTAACCTTATACCCCATCAATTTACCACTGAAGGTTATATCAAGGCTTTAACCGAGTCCAACATGGGACTTTACCTTTTCAATACTGTTTTTATTGCCTTTTGTGTCACTCTGGGATCGGCGGTCGCGTGTTCGATGGCCGGCTTTGCCTTCGGTCAATTGAAATTTCCGGGCCGGGATTTCTTGTTCTTCTTTTATATTACTACGTTGATGGTTCCTTTTGCGGTAACGCTTATTCCCACTTATATTATTATGATCAAATTTGGCTGGGCTAACAGTTACTATGCCCTGATTATACCTTTTCTTTTTGGGAACGCTTTTGGTACCTTTTTATTGCGTCAATTTTATCTCACTCAACCCCGGGAACTATTCGAATCGGCAATTATTGACGGGGCCGGTTATTTTCAAATATGGTACCGTATTATGGCCCCTTTAACCGCTCCAGCCGTAGCGACTTTTGCGCTAATGACCATTCAGAGCCAATGGAATTCATTATTATGGCCTTTGGTTGTTACCCAAAGCCCGCAATTTAAAACATTGGCGCTTGGTTTGTCCGATTTTCGCCTATTAAGGGTAGTCGATTGGAGTTCCATGATGGCTGCGGTAATGATTGCTACCGCACCGATGATTATCCTACTGTTTATCGCCAATAAATTATTCTTAAGAAGTATTCAATTGTCCGGAATTAATCGCTAAAGCTTTTAAAGGGATAGGGGGGTTACGATGAGAAAATTAGCCTGGTTGCTTTGGTTAATAACAATATTATGTGTCACTTGTATTACTTATGTAGCCGCCGATTCCGCGAAGCATACCGAAGATTTCGACAAGCCCGAACTGTCCAAAGAGTGGCATTGGATCCACGAAGATAAAGATTCCTGGAGTCTGACCAAAAATCCTGGTCATATAACAATCACCACCAAGGTCGGCGATATTTGGGGCGGTATTAACGATGCTTCCAATGTTTTATTACTGTCCGTTCCCTGTGGTAATGTCGATTTCGAGTTTACCACCAAAATCGAGTTTAATCCGACAGCCAACTGGCACCAGCTGGGATTATTGGTCTGTCAGGATTTGGATAATTATATTGTCTTAAAGGCGCTTTATTCGGACGGCCAAAAACTGCAATGGGGTAAGGAAGTCAAGGCTTATTTTACCTCAATGTCGGCAGTTGCCCAATTCCCACAAGTCCAGTATTTGCGGATAACCCGCAAAAACGGGGTCTATACTGGATATTACAGTAAGGATAATATAAGATGGACTGAAGTCGGATCTTACAGCGATGTAATTCTGAATAATATTTCAGTCGGATATTTGGTGTGCAACGGTGGCAGTTCACAAATTCCCAGTACTGACGCCAAGATCGGCTGGCTGAATATTACCTATGATGAAAAGGCGGCTGTTTTACCGAAGGCTCCCGATACCAGGGCATTGACTTATACCAATGCACCGGTTGAAAATCCACTGAAGGGTTTCATGCCTTACCTTGATGCCCGGAATGTTACAAAACCGGGCCGTGATAACTATGATCGTTTCCCCTACAGTATGGAATATTTCTACATGCCGCTCAGACAATTAATGGTTGACAATAATAAGTTTGACTGGTCCGACTTGGAAATGAACTTAAATTCAATCGCCTCCAGGGGTAATCAAGCGGTATTTCGTATTTATCTCGATTATCCGCAAAGGGCTACCGGAATTCCGGATTTTCTACTCAAAAATGGGCTCAAGACTTATAAATATTCACAATTTGGCGGTGGTACCTGCCCGGATTACAACGATCCAAGGCTACTACAGGCGCTGGATAATTTTATTGCCGCATTGGGGGCGAAGTATGACGGGGACCCGCGCATCGGTTTTATCCAAATCGGTTTAATCGGTTTCTGGGGGGAATGGCATACTACCGGGAGCGATTGGATGCCGACGGTTGATAATCAGAACCGGATATTAACCTCCTACGATAGAGCTTTCAATAAAACTAAAATTCTAGTCCGTTATCCGGTGGGTGATAGTCCTTATATGGATATCGGTTACCATGATGATTCCTTTGCCTATCAAACCATCGGTACTAGTGATGATTCCTTTTTAAGCTTACTTAAGTCGGCCAATATGGAAACAAATTGGAAGATGGCTCCAGTTGGTGGGGAGATGCGCCCGGAGATTCAGATTAGTATGTGGAAATATACACCGCCAAAGGGTTTGGAAGATTATAACACTTGTGCTGAATTGACTCATGCGTCATGGCTGCTAAACCAGGGAGTATTTGATCAACCGCCGACCGGTTTAAAATGGTGCCGGGCGATGGAAGCGGCGCGACGTCTAGGTTATGAATTGTTTGTTCCAAAATCGTTTTTATTTTATACCATTAAAAAGGATACACCAATTAAGCTGGGTGTACAAATTCAAAACGTCGGCATAGCCCCATTTTATTATGACTGGAAGGTCCAACTCGGAATCCGGAATTCGAGCGGGGAAGTGATCAAAACCTTCGACACTAATTGGCGGCTTAGCAAAATTCTCCCTGGTCCAAAACCAGTGGATTTAGAGTATACGATTGAGCATCCCGGATTGGAAATTGGCTCATATACCATGGTGATGCGGGTCGTCAATCCCTTGAAAAACGGCAAAAAGTTGATGTTTGCCAATGTCGAACAAGGGGATAACGGGTGGCTGGATCTGGGTGCTTTCCAAATTACCAGGGAATGAAATGAGCCCATACGAATCCAATTATTCTGCCTAGGATGGGGGCTGATAAAAAGCAACCCTTTCCAAGTCAAAGTTTGATTCAAGAATGATTTGTCATTGATAACTTATTTTGCACCTTGGCTTAATAAGTCTATTTAATATTTTTTATGAATGCAAATTTGGATAGACTCAATAAAAGTAATTATATTGAGATTTATTTGTTATTGCCTTTTTTAACCTCTGTCTCGCGTTGATTCAAATATTTGGCTCTGTTTTAAATGGTTGTTGATCCCAAAAAGCGTTTTAATCAAAGATGCAATCAAGTTTTGCGATTTGAAAAGCCTTTGCCGCCAACCGCGCCGTAAACGGCCCGGCTACAAGATGGAAGCCATCCTTGGCTGAATTTAGACGCGAGATTATTCCTAAAAATAGGGCCGAAGGTCCTTCCAACTTGTAGCCGGATGGCTCTAGCCTCCGGTCGGCATTAATTTCAAAAAGTCATTAATTCATCAACAATTGTCCCATACAGAACCAAATATTGATACCTATAGCATTTAAAGAGGATTTATTTAACTTACTCATATTTTGGGGGAACTAAGATGAAAAACATTAGTTTAAAAGATATTAGCATCAAAGGGGAACTGGCGGTTAGGGCAGGCTTAAATTATGCCAGACTTGAAGGGCAATGGTACAGGCCTGATGAGGTTTTCCAGGCGGATAAACATGGTTGGCCGGCTGATTGGGAAGGCCGGATCATCCTTGCCCTGACTCTGCTTGCCCAAAGCACTCATCGTACCCCTGCTTATCTTGACCGGATCATTGCCTTGATTCCGGAGCATTTAAATGAAAAGTGTTATTTTGGACAGATAACACCGGAAGGGAAATTTGATGAACAGCATTTATCCGGTCATAGCTGGATCTTAAGAGGACTAATCGAATACTATAACTGGAAACGGGATGTAACTGTAAGACAAATCCTGGAAACCATCTTGAACAATTATATCCTTACGGCTAAAGGGTATTACGCCAAATACCCTATTGACCCTGGAACCCGTTTTCAAGACTCTACTTGGATCCTTTCCAAATTGCAAACCAAAACCAAACACCATGCGGAAACTTCCGATGCTGGTTGCGCTTTTATGCTTATTGACGGGGTTAGTCAAGCTTATGAATTATTTCATTGGCCGGATTTAAAGGAGTTGGCTGATGAAATGATTGAGCGATATCTGGAAATGGACTTTTTGACCCTGCATATCCAAACCCACGCGACTCTTAGCGCTATCAGGGGAATACTAAGAATGTACGAACTGGAGAAAGACTCCGCTTACCTGGAAAAAGCCATTAAAATGTTTAATTTATATAAAATTGAAGCTTGGTCTGAGGCATACGGTAATTATAACTGGTTTGGGGCCCCCAGATGGACGGAACCATGCGCTATCATTGATTCATTTATAGTTGCCGTTAATCTGTGGAAATACACCACCAAACCTGAATACCTTGAGGACGCCCACCGTATTTATTTTAATGCAATATGCCACGGGAACCGGATTAATGGATCATTCGGCACCGATCGGTGTTGCGGAGCCAAGGAAACAGAGGATAATTTATTTCTCACCCCGGTCAATTATGAAACTTATTGGTGTTGCACGATGCGCGGCGGAGAAGGCTTTTCTCAGGCCATTGCCTATAATTTTTTCATTGATGAGAATGATGTTTACCTGCCGTTTTATAATGACTGTACCGCTACTCTATGCTTCGATGACGGAATGCTGAGTTTGGAAGAAAAATCCGACTATCCCTATTACGGAAAAATTAGTTTTGAAGTATTGAAGTCCACGGCAACAACAGTTAAAACGCTCCATTTTTATGCTCCCACCTGGACGGAACAAGAAAATATCAAAGTGTATCTTAATGGTATCCCATATAAAACTGGGTTTAAAAAAGGATTTATCACCATGGAGAGCACTTTTAAAGCAGGAGATAAAATCGATTTCGATCTGGGTTTATCGCTACGAACGGAAGAAGCAACTTTCAAAAATAGTATCCAGGGATATCACAAGTTCTTCTATGGGCCAATGCTGCTCGGACATAAAACAGTCACTGAAATTAATTCCTTAGACGGTAACTCTTTTGATAATTATGCCGAGAGCAAGTATAAACCGGGCGGTGAGATTAAACTTAGTAAAAACACGAAATTTTTACGTATCGGTAAAAGCGAATTTTAAGCGGAGAACTCTGCAGTTATCCTTTCTTGTTTATGTGATGTCAAGGATTTAACCCAAGAAGACAGCATGCGGCAATTACTATTTAAGGAGTAACGGTTTCGATCTGCGAAAAAAGGAGTTGACCCTGATCAACCCGAGGGATTGTCTCCATGGATCAAATTACAATAAAAAGATAGAAAATATAACTAAGGAGCGATAGAGATGCCTAAAATTACTTTTCTCGGAGCGGGAAGCACCGTCTTTGCCAAAAATGTGCTCGGTGATTGTCTGATGTCCTCTAAATTATCTGATTTAAACATTGCGCTTTATGATATTGATCCCCAGCGATTGCAAGAATCCGAAAAAATGTTGCAAAATATTAATCAGAATAGTGGAAATAAAGGAAATATTATCGCTTATACCGATCGCCGTAAAGCCTTGGACAAAGCGGATTATGTAATAAATGCGATTCAAGTCGGCGGTTATAAACCAGGTACTGTAATTGATTTTGAAATCCCGAAAAAGTATGGTTTAAGGCAAACGATTGGCGATACTTTAGGCATTGGTGGTATTTTTCGCGCTTTGAGAACCATACCGGTGCTGCTTGATTATGCCCGGGAAATGGAAGAGCTTTCTCCCGATGCTTGGTTTTTAAATTATACCAACCCGATGTCGATGGTGACCGGCGCAATATTAAAAGCAACCGGTATTAAAACCGTTGGACTTTGCCATAGTGTTCAAGTTTGCGCTCCTAAACTTCTGGAAGGCCTGGGGATGGATTCGCAAAATATTCAATGGAAGATAGCTGGAGTTAACCATCAAAGTTGGCTTTTGGAAATAACCCGAAACGGGGTTGATCTTTATCCGGAGATAAAAAAAAGAGCGGCCCAGCGTACCGGAGTTCATAATGATATGGTGCGTTACGAAATTATGAAACGGTTTGGTTATTATGTTACCGAATCGAGTGAGCATAGTGCGGAATATATGCCTTATTTCATTAAAAGCCAATATCCGGATCTGATTCAGAAGTTTAATATTCCGCTGGATGAGTACCCACGCCGCTGTGAAAAGCAGATCAAAGATTGGGAGACTATGAAGAATGATTTGGTCCATAATGTTAATCTTACTCATGAACGAACGCCGGAATATGCTTCCTATATCATCGAAGCCATGGAAACCGATGTTCCTTATAAAATCGGCGGTAATGTTCTTAATACCGGATTGATTACTAACTTACCCAAAGAAGCTTGTGTCGAAGTACCTTGTTTGGTTGATGCCAGCGGCATTACCCCGTGTTATGTAGGTGACTTGCCGCCCCAATGCGCGGCTTTAAACCGGACTATGATCAATACTCAGTTATTGACCATTGAAGCTGCTCTGACTTTGAAAAAAGAACATATTTATCAAGCGGCAATGTTAGACCCCCATACTGCGGCGGAACTCCCGATTGATCGAATAGTTGAGTTATGTGACGATTTAATTGAGGCCCATGGGAATTGGTTACCAAATTATAAATAAGCTATGTTTTTGAAAACATTTTTTCTCTTCGTCTCAGTGCCTCTGTGGCTAATTTTATTGGTCACAGAGGCAGGGAGTCACAGAGTTGTCGCCAACAAATGGAACCCATGGGTCAACCATTATTGATAACAGAGCATTATATAATATTGACTATAATCAATGTCAATCTCATCTTAAAAGGAATAAAAATGAAAGACATTAAGCTGTCTCAGTTTAAACCCCGTAGCGAATTGCGGCTCGAAGAACACATCATCATGCAACCTAAATTTCGCGTTTTTGATATCCATACCCATATGGGATCTTTAGTTTTGGGAGAAAATTATGAAAGTTTGTATGATACGGCGGAATATATAAAATGCCTTGATTACTACGGCGTTAAGACCGTCGTTAATCTCGACGGCGAGCAGGGTACCCGGCTCGACAGAATGTTAAGTAAGATGAAAGGGTATGAGGAGCGGATCATTACATTTGGTTGGGTTAATACGGAAGTTATCGACGATGATAATTTTGGGAAAAAAGTGATAAACAGCATGAAAGAGGGATACCGCAAAGGTATTCGGGGTATTAAATTATGGAAAAATATTAGTCTTGGCCAGAAAGATCGGAGTGGACAATATATCCGAATTGATGATTTACGGTTAAAACCGCTCTGGGATACTGCGGCCGAATTAAATATTCCAGTGCTAATTCATATTGCCGATCCAATTGCCTTTTTTAAAAAAGTAGATCAATACAATGAACGGTTCGAAGAATTAATCCAGCATCCGGATTGGTCGTTCTGTTCCCCAAAATTCTATCAATATGCGGAACTAATGGATATGCAAGAAAAAATGTTAGCCGATAATCCGGATACTACATTTATTATTGCCCATATGGGTTCGGCGGCGGAAGATTTAAAATACGTTGCCCGGTGTCTGGATACTTACCCGAATATGTTGGTGGACACCGCCGCGCGGATCTCGGAATTAGGACGTCAACCTTATACTGCCAGGGATTTTTTAATTAAATATCAGGATCGGGTATTATTTGGAACCGATTTCACACCCGGGAATACGCCCTATCATCTTTATTATCGTTTTTTTGAAACCCGGGATGAATACTTTGATTATGGGACCGGAGAAATACCTGTTCAGGGTAGATGGAAGATCTATGGTGTCTATCTGCCTGATGAGGTTTTAGAGAAGATCTATCATAAAAATGCGGAGCGGATAATTTTCAAATAAGGAATAAAATGATGTGGACTTACGGTGGAAAGTTTAATGGACCCTGTATCGCATACAGAATTATTAAATCATAAAGGGAAAGGAGCTATTGTGGTCTTGATTTTATTAATCTGGAGTATGTAAAAGCCAATTTTCTTCGGAGCGGAAGAGTTAAATTCGCCCGTAATATTAATGGTTACCGAGAATGGAGCAAAATATGCCGGCCTCGACTATGTGGCGGCCTTCGGAAAGATAGCTGCATGAGAAAGCCAAAGTCCCGTTGGCTTTGCATCTTGATCATGATATTGATTTTACTGCCATTGTTAAAGCCATCAAAAGATCCGACAAAAGTGGCGGAAAATCCTGCCCCAGCAATTAAAAAAATACGGTTATATCAATAAATTTTTGGTTTTACAGAACCCTATTATAATATTGTTAAAGGAGGAAATAAGCGGTTAAGAACGAATCACTTAAAAGCGCCAAATTATTCTTGTTGAGGGTGGACGATCCATCCGGCATTCGGCCCGGGTTATTTTAAAAAGAATTAATTGAGGGTGGCTTCGGTGCTTGCTTCGATTAAATCGCGGTTTACCGCTATACCCCTACGCTCCCGGCTTTTATTATACTTCGTGTTAGTATCGATAATACCGATACTCCTCATCGGTTTTATCTCCTATTCGATTTCGGTGCGGATTATCACCGACCGGGCGATTCAATTCAGCGGCCAGATGATTACCCAGGTCACCAGTGAAATTAATAACCTGCTGCTAGATTCCTACAGAGTGTCGGTGATGGTGGCCGACGAGCCGATTATCCAAACCGCTCTCCGCAAGCCATTGGAGGCCGATATTGCCCAAAGATTCTCGACTGATTTATCGATGGATACCAGGTTGAATTTTATTCAAAGCAGCTATCGCGATGAGTTTTTTGGTTTTTATGTGATCGGCGCCAACGGTGGCAAATATAAATCCAATTTTTATTCAGTCAAGGCCGCCGATCTCCGAGATACGGATTGGTACCGGAAGATTATTCATTCCAAAGAACCGGTCTGGTTCAGCACTCATAAAGGTTCTTTTGCGGTGGAGACTGTCGGCCAATTGTTTGTATCGGTCGGCTTCCCCATTGTCGACAAAGCCAGCGGAAGAATATCGGGAGTTGTTTTAATTGACATCGAGGAGGAACGTTTCTCAAAAATAACCGGTTCAAGATTGGGTAAGACCGGGTATATGTTTATCCTCGATAAAAATAACAATGTCGTATCTTATCCCAATAAATCAAAGGTTTCTTTGAAGATCCCGCTGGATCTAAAAACCATCAAGGACACAGCCAGTTTTGACAGGAACTCCGCGGTAAACATCGATGGTAAAAATTCAATAGTGCTTTATAAGAGATCCCCGGTCAACGGCTGGAGAATAGTGGGTGTGCTTCCAGTTAACGAATTGACTAAGGAAAGCCGGATGGTAGGTTTAATCATTGCCGGGCTATTGCTGGTCCTTTGTCTGGTGGCATTGGGGGCCGCCTGGGCAATAGCGGGTTCAGTGGTAGACCCAATTAAAAAATTGATTTCCTTGATGCGGAAGGCGGAGGAGGGGGATCTCTCCGTCTATATGAATGTGAAGTATAACGATGAGGTGGGGCAGTTAGGGAGAAGTTTCAACCTGATGATCGGCGAGATCGGTAAACTAATGGCCAAGGTTTACGAGGAACAGCAAGAACTGCGGAAGGCGGAATTAAAGGCCCTCCAGGCTCAAATCAACCCCCATTTTTTGTACAACACTTTAGACTCCATTATCTGGCTCTCCAGAGCCAAAAGGGATGAAGAGGTAATTACCATGGCCACCGCCTTGACCAAGCTTTTCCGGATCGGGATCAGCCGCGGCCGGGACATAATCTCCATTCAGGAAGAGGTTGAACATAGCGACAGTTATTTAACTATTCAACATATCCGTTATAAAAACAAATTCAGTTACGAGATTGCCATTCCCGAGGAGCTAACCAAATACCAGACCTTAAAATTGATTTTACAGCCGTTGATTGAAAATGCGATTTACCACGGGATCAAAATGAAGAGGGAGCCCGGGAAGATCATGATCACAGCCCGGGAGGATGAGGATTGCCTAATTTTTGAAGTCAGCGATACCGGAATCGGAATGACCCGGGAAAAGTTGAAGGCTTTGGAGAATACTTTAAAGAATTCCAGCGGGGAAAGGCTCAAAAGTTACGGTCTGAAAAATGTTAATGAACGGATAAAAATCTATTTCGGGCCGGAGTATGGTCTAACCTTCTTTAGCGAATACGGCAGAGGGACCAAAGTGGAGATCAAGATCCCTAAAATCCTGGAGGTTGAAGAGAGTGTTAAAAGTAGTCTTGGTTGATGACGAAGATATAATCCGCGAGGGCCTGGCCGCCGGGGTACCCTGGGAGAGCCTGGGGTTTTCCATCGCCGGGCAGGCTGAGGATGGAGAACAAGCCATTCAGGTGATTGAAGCCGCTAACCCCGACCTTTTGATTACCGATGTTAAAATGCCTTTTATCGACGGCCTGCAGCTCATTGAAAGGGTTAAACCCAAGTATCCCCAGATGTATATCGTGATTATCAGCGGTCACGATGAGTTTCATTATGCCCAGAAAGCCTTGAAATTAGGGGCTTACGATTATATTTTAAAACCGATTGACCTTGATTATTTACAGGTGTTATTGAGAAATATTCTGGCCAGCGATGAAACGCGTAAAAGAAAAGAACTTGAGGTGCTCAGTCTGCAGCAAAAAGTCGCTTCCAGCCTTCCTTTATTTCAAGAAAAGTTTCTCCGGGATTTGCTCACTGAAAATATCGATCCGGCAGAGATTGATTTAAAAACCGCGGAGCTGCAGATCGACCCAGCGTATTTTTGGGGGCGGGTTTGCCTGATTCAGTTGGACGACTATTACATCATCGCCAAAGATCTGTCTGACCAGCAAAGAAAAGAACTGGAAAGAGCCTTTAATGAACTGATAAAAAGGACCCATGCAAGTGAAGAGACTTTCGTTCTGGCCTTGGAAGCGGCTCATAAACGGGTGCTGGTTATCCTCGGCAGGGAAGAAGCTTGCTGCGCGGATGAGGCAATAGAATCCATTTTAAAAGAGACTCATTATAAAATGAAAGCGGAAACAGGCTGTACCTTCACGGTGGGAGTGGGAAATATCTGCCGGTCGGTTCAAAACTTGGCCAACTCTTACCGGGAGGCGTCCGAAGCCCTCAACTATCAGTTTATTCTTGGTAAGAACCGCAATATCTATTTTAAGGATCTCAATCTTCAACCCCAAAGGGAGGCTAAATCCTTCGACTATGATGTGACTGCCGTAGTTTCGGCAATTGTAACCGGCGATAAAAATTTGATGGCGGAGAAGTTGAAGAATTTAGTCGATATTCTGGCGTTACAAGGCGGTTCACAGGGGTTACTGCAGGCAATTGTGGGCGGTACTTTCACCCAGGCCTTAAAGATTTTAAAGGAAGCCGGCGGTTCTGGAGAGGAAGTATTTAACGACCCCTTGGAAGAGTATAACCGGATTATCGCCTGTCAAACGGCTGCGGATATGGCCAACCGGCTAACCGAGGTTTTAGCCCGGATTAGTGACTATATTCATATCAGAAAGTCCAACAAATTTTACCAGACCATTGAAAAAGCGAAAGAGTTTTTAAGGTCGAACTATGCCAAGGAGGATCTGACCCTGGATGAAGTGGCCCGGTACGTCAATATGGGGCCGTGTTACTTGAGTTTTACTTTTAAACAAGAGGTGGGGACAAATTTTACTGATTATTTAAACCAAATCAGGCTGGAGAAAGCCAAGGAATTACTGATGGTTTCCAATTACAAAAGTTACGAAGTATGCTACATGGTTGGATACAACAACCCCACCTATTTCAGTACTGTTTTTAAGAAGTATGTCGGGGTGTCGCCGACTGAGTTTAAGAATAAATTCAAAGACCAGGATACTAACAAGGGTAACTAGTCGCGGCCAAAGAAGCTAAATCTTCGGCAATTAAGTATTAAAATCCGTCTTCCTTGAACAGGGAGACGGATTTTTTTTACAATTGGAATTTTGAGCCGGCTTTAAGCGAAAAATTGTTAAAGGTTTTTGAAAAACAATTGATTCATTTTTTCCTTCTTAACCGGTACTATAAAGGTGCGGCTTAGCTTTGGCAAGGCTAAGATTGTTTTTTAAGGGGGGTGGTCTCCCGAAAAGTTGGTCAGGATTATAGTAGGCGTTGAAATTTACTTATTTTAAAGGAGGAACTAGTTTTGAAAAAAAGCCTTTTAACCGTAGTCGTGTTGTTGCTGATTTTAGTAATGGCCGTAAGCGTTTTCGGCGCGCCGAAAAAATACGTTATCGGTTTTGCGCAGATCGGAGCCGAGAGCGGCTGGCGGACGGCTGAAACCGATTCCGTTAAAGCCACCGCCGCTGAACGTGGTATTGAACTGAAGTTCTCCGATGCTCAACAAAAACAGGAGAACCAGATCAAGGCCCTCCGTTCGTTCATCGCCCAAAAGGTAGACGGAATCCTGTTGGCCCCGGTTGTCGAATCTGGCTGGGAGGATGTTTTGCAAGAGGCAAAAGACGCCAAGATCCCGGTTGTATTGTTGGACCGCGGCATTGTGGTTAAAGATGAATCGCTTTACGTTTGCAAAATAACCTCCGATTTTATTTGGGAAGGTAAGGCCGCCGGCGAGTGGCTGGCCAAGAAGATGAACGGCAAGGCCTTCATCGCCGAGCTGCAAGGAACCCCCGGAGCTTCCGCCGCTATCGAGCGGAAAAAAGGTTTCGAGAAAGCCATTGCTAAATTTCCGAATATGAAGATCGTGAAATCCCAAACCGGGGACTTCACCCGCGCCGGCGGCAAGGAAGTCATGGAAGCTTTCTTAAAAGCCGACAAGAGGATCAACGCCGTATACGCCCATAATGACGACATGGCTCTCGGCGCGATTCAAGCCATTGAGGAAGCAGGTAAAAAACCGGGTAAAGACATCATCTTGATCTCCATTGACGGCGTAAAAGCTGCTTTTGAGGCGATGGTAGCCGGAAAACTCAACTGCACCGTTGAGTGTAACCCGCTGCTCGGACCGATCGGTTTTGATACCCTTATCGGAGCTATCGAAGGCAAGACCTATCCGAAATGGGTTGTTCAAAAAGACGGAATTTTCCCGATGGAAGTCGCCAAGGACGTTATCAACTCCAGAAAGTATTAATGACGATAGCGGTATATCAATATCTTATATTAATTTAAACTGATTAAAGAGGTTTATCATGTCGACAACCACTCCAGTTCTTCTTTCAATGCGAAGAATAAGCAAGAGCTTTCCCGGGGTGAAAGCTCTTGCCGGAGTGAACTTCAATCTCAGACGAGGTGAAGTCCACGCCCTAATGGGTGAAAACGGCGCTGGAAAATCAACCTTGATTAAATTACTGACCGGAGTCTACGGCAGGGATCAAGGCCAAATTTTTCTCGAAGGCCGGGAAATCAGCCCGCATTCGCCGAACCAAGCCCAGGAATTGGGTATTAGCACGGTATATCAGGAGATCAATCTGGTCCCGACTCTTTCGGTGGCTGAAAATATTTATTTAGGACGCCAACCGGTAAAAAAATTCGGCGCTATCGATTGGAACAGGATAAAGACCGACGCCGAAGCAGCTCTGGCCCGCCTCAATTTGTGGCTAGATGTAAAACAACAGTTATCATCATATTCCATCGCCATTCAACAGATGGTGGCCATCGCCCGCGCCTTGGATTTTTCCGCCAAGATTTTAATTCTCGATGAACCCACTTCCAGTCTTGATACAAATGAAGTAAACCAGTTGTTTACGATAATGCGGAAACTTAAAAATGAGGGGCTGGGAATTATTTTCGTTACGCATTTTTTGGATCAGGTCTATGAAATCTCCGATAGGGTTACTGTCTTACGCAACGGTCAACTGGTCGGCGAATTTGAAACCGCCTCTTTACCCAAGGTGGAATTGATCGCCAAGATGATGGGTAAGGATTTGATTGAGTTTGACGAAGTATCCACCGGAGTGACAACAGTGGAAAAAGCTAAGGCAGCGCCATTTATGAAGGTTCGAAGTCTGACCAAAAAAGGGGATATCGCACCCTTCGATCAGGACTTTCGCATTGGGGAAGTACTTGGTTTAGCCGGTCTATTGGGATCGGGACGGACCGAAATCGCCCGGTTGCTTTTCGGCGTTGACAGGGCTGATTATGGCGAGATAATAGTTGACGGTAAAACGGTGGCTGTGACATCACCCAGAAAGGCCATTGCCTGCGGATTCGGCTTTTGCCCTGAAGACCGTAAAAGCTCCGGAGTGATTGAGGAACTAACAGTGCGTGAAAATATTATGCTGGCGTTGCAAGCCAGAAAAGGCTGGTTTAAGGCAATCTCCCGAAAAACGCAGGAGGAGATCGCCGCCAGCTATATTCGGGCCTTAAATATCAGCACTCCTACAGCCAATCAAAAAATCAAAAATTTAAGCGGCGGCAACCAGCAGAAAGTAATCGTAGCCCGGTGGCTGGCTTCCAATCCCCGCTTTCTGATCCTGGATGAACCGACCCGCGGGATTGATATTGGCGCCAAGGCGGAGATTCAAAAATTAATCCTATCATTAAGCAAGGAAGGAATGTCGATCCTGTTCATATCGTCGGAGCTTAGTGAAGTAGTGCGCTGTTCACACCGGGTAACGGTCTTGCGGGACCGGAACAAGATAGCCGAATTATCGGGAGAACAAATCACTGAGAATGCGATAATGCATACTATTGCTAAAGGAATAAATTAAGATGTTGAACAAAACAAACGATAATTTATTAAAAAGCAACAGTTCCGCCAATCTATTTTGGGCTTTATTGGGCCTGGCGGCAATTCTCTTATTCAATCTCTTGTTTACCCCGAACTTCTTCCATATTGAAGTTAAAGACGGCCATCTTTTCGGCAGTTTGATCGATATCATGAACCGGGCCGCCCCGGTTATTTTGATAGCCGTCGGCATGACCCTGGTAATCGCCACCAGCGGCATTGATATTTCGGTCGGTTCCGTTATCGCCATATCCGGAGCGATCGCCGCCACTCTAATTGCTAAGGTTAATGCGCCGCTGGTATTGGTAATTACTCTCCCTTTACTAGTCTCAATCATCCTGGGAACCTGGAACGGCTTTTTGGTGGCGACCATCGGGGTCCAACCGATTGTGGCCTCACTGATACTGATGGTGGCCGGACGGGGTATTGCCCAATTGATTACCGACGGTCAGATCGTTACTTTTGAAAACAAGCCGTTCGAATTTGTGGGCAATGGGTTTTTGTTGGGATTGCCGTTCAGTATCACCATTGTGCTTATTGTCTTTGCAATAACCCAGTTGATGACCAGAAAGACTGCTTTGGGGCTGTTTATTGAAGCCACCGGATGCAACCCGACCGCCAGTAGATATGCAGGTGTGAGCGTTCGCTTTATCAAACAAGTGGTGTACATTTTCTCCGGTTTCTGCGCCGGAGTGGCCGGTTTAATCGCGGCGGCCAATATTAAAGGGGCGGATGCCAACAAAGCCGGGCTGGGGTTGGAGTTGGACGCTATTTTAGCCGTTGTTATCGGAGGAACCTCGATGGATGGCGGCAAGTTTTCGTTGACAGGATCGGTAATCGGGGCGTTAATTATTCAAAGCCTGACCACCACTATCCTGACCAGGGGAGTGCCGGTTCAAGTCACTCGCGTCGTAAAGGCTCTAGTAGTAGTCGTGGTAATTCTCCTCCAGTCCGAGACATTCCGGCAGAGCATCAAAGCCAAGTTCAGGAGGGAAACAGCATGAAATTTCGTTTGGATCGTAAATTAATACCTTTTACCGCGACAATGGGAGTGGCCCTACTCCTTTATATTCTGGTCGGCCTGCGTTATACCGGTTTTATATCATGGCGGGTTTTCGTCAATTTCTTTATCGATAACGCTTTTCTGGGGATCGTCGCCACCGGCATGACCTTTGTGATTCTCTCCGGCGGGATCGATCTGTCGGTCGGTTCGATGGTAGCCTTTACCGGGGTTTTAACCGCTTTTTTGGTCGAAAAAGAAAGTGTTCACCCCTTGCTTGCCATCGGTTTGTCGTTATTTTTAGGGGCGCTGATCGGGTTTTTAATGGGATGCCTGATTCACTATTTCAAGTCTCCGCCCTTTATCGTTACCCTTACCGGAATGTATTTCTGCCGCGGGGTGGCCAATGTGATCAGCCTGGAGTCGATACCAATCAACAACGCTTTTTTTAAGAGTCTTACCAAAACTGGTATTGATCTGCCGGATAAAATTCATTTGCCGATGATTGTTCTAATTTTTCTGATTATTTTTCTGGTTTGCCTTTATATAGCCCACTTTACCAGATTTGGACGCAATGTATACGCCTTGGGCGGGAACTCGCAATCCGCGCTATTAATGGGAATTCCGGTCGGGCGCACTAAAATAGCTATTTATACAATGAGCGGGTTTCTATCGGCATTGGCCGGTATTGTATTTACCATGTATACTTCAGCCGGCTACGGGCTGTCAGGTGACGGCCTGGAGATGGATGCCATCGCTTCGGTGGTTATCGGGGGAACACTACTCAGCGGCGGGATCGGGTATCTGGCCGGCACCTTAGTCGGAGTCCTGATCCAGGGTATTATTCAGACTTTTATTACTTTTGACGGAACCTTGAGTTCATGGTGGACCAAGATTGCCATTGGCTTACTCTTATTAATCTTCATCCTTTTGCAAAGGTTCTTCTCCCAAGCCTCCCAGTTT
>JBLNCU010000167.1:0-25645 GCA_050260935.1 Bacillota bacterium | reverse complement strand
CAGTTTCTTGTTTTTTTCAGCGATGTAGATTCTGTCATCATAAATAAAGAGCATTTTGGGGTTGGCTTTCCGGAACCCCCATTTATCCGGCGGCGCGAAGATCATCTCCGGAATAACCTCCAGGTTTTCCTTAAGGGCCCTCCAAAAAGACCCAAATGATTCCGGAATATCTTCAACGCTTTCGACCGGCCTGGACCAGTAATCCCAGTGCTTAGTCATTTTAGTCAATCCCCTTGCCGCACATCTCGTTCCAGTACCGTAGAACTAGGATCTAAACCCTTCAATGGCGCTTTCGATTGCTTGATCAATCAATTTTTCAATATCCACCCAGGGGAAATTGGGATTAGTTATTAATAAGGAAGTAATCCCGTGATTCATCGTCCATAAAACCTGGGCAATTAAATCCACATCCAGCGGCCGGAACAAGCCCCGGTTTATGCACTTTGCCACCAGGCGTCTTAGGCTCATAAAAGCTTCAGTGCCGAAAGAGCCTTCCGTTAGGTATTGATCCGTTTTTACATCGGCAAAACTACTCATAAAAGCCAGCTTATAATAACCCGGATTTTTTAAACCGAACCCAATATAAACCCGCATTTGTTTTTTCATGGTAGTAATAGGATCATCATATTCCGCCTCCACTGAGTTTAGAGCCTCTAAAAGCTGAGAATGATAATCCTCCAATAAACAATGGAACAAATGGACCTTGTCTTGAAAATAAAGATAGATGGTTGTCGGCGAGTACTCAATTTTCCGGGCAATTTTCCGCATGGAGACATTTTCAAAACCTTCCCTGACAAACAAATCTTCAGCCGCCTCAAGAATGGCCCGGCGCAAGTTTTCTTTCTCCCGTTCCTTCCGTTCCTTCAGTCCCATCCCTATCCTCTTTTAAATTAACATTATTAATTAACTTAACAGTGTTAATTATACCTCAAATTTTACCACTTGTCAACTTTATGTTTGTAAAACAGATAAAAAAAGACCCCGTTTTTTCCAGGGCCAATGATACTCAAACTTAAATTTCTTGATTATCAGCCGGTTCCGGCCCGGGCTGAAATTCGGGATTTGGCTGGGGCTGTTGCTCCGGCGGCCGGATTTCATCGATCATCCCTTGAATCTCTCTCCGCCATTCCGGGTCTTGAATAAATTCCAGCGCTTTGCGGAACGATTCTACCGCTTTGCCGGGGTCCCTTAGTTCACGATAGGTTAAACCCAAGTTGACCAGTGAAATGGCATCTTTTTCGTTATATTTCAAAGCTTGCTCAGTATTTTCCAAGGCTTTTTGATAATCCTTGGTCAAATAAAAACAAGCGCCAAGATTGGCATGAATTCCGGCCAATGTAAGATCGTCTTCCGAATTGGCGCTTTTTAAGGAATTATTATAGAAACTAACCGCCATCGGAAAATCTTTGGCATAGAAAAAGATATTTCCGGCTTCAAACAACCTCCGATAATCCAGTTCGTTATTTTCCAGAAGCGAATGCCCTAGAGCGGCCACTTCGGCGGCATTCCCGTCGAGGTTAGCCATTTGGAGCCGTAAATAGCTGTAAAAAGCGGAGGAATTGTAATTGTAACCGTCCAACAATCCCCGGGCCGAAACCGCATTCCCCTTTAAAATGAAGAATTCCGCCAGGTTTAGCAATTGCCAGGTCTGATTCGCCAGGCCAGCTCTTATTTTTTGGCGATATTGCTCTTTGAGTCCGGGGGCGGAAATTACGATCGCTTGCCCGAACGGTTTGATGGTTAAAACCACCGGGGAGCTTGTCAAGTTTATTATGCTTTCGTATGTATTGGCCGGGGCCTCCGGGCAATTAGCCAAACAATCAAGTAAAACCGCAATCGCTTTTTCGGTCTCCTTGTTTTGGGCCAGTACTACCGCTAAATTGGTATACGGTTCCGGGAAATTCTTCTTCAGTCCAATCGCTTTTTGGAGATATTTTTGGACTGCATTTGAATAATTGCGGTTATTAATCTCGTTTAAAGCTAGGTAATTATAGTAATAAGGGTTATCCTTCAATTTGGCGCCGGCCTTTTCCAAAAAGTCCCGGGCTTCCCCCAATTGCATTTCCGGAAATAACAGCGTCGCCATACCTTCAAGTAAAAGAACCTGCGGATTACCCTGACTGCTGCTTTCTTGATTGGACAGTATCTCTTTCAGGCTGGCGGGATTGCCGCACCGCTGAAACTTATTTTTATAAATGGCGCATTCAGAGTACTGACTTTCGTTTTGATAACAAATAGCCGCCAAGAGGTAGTATTCGGGGGTTGTAGCCCCGATTTCCCTAGCCGATTTCGCAGCTGATGAATAGTCGCCTTTTTGAACAGCGCTCCAAAATTCGTCTTCCGGTTTTGCGAAAGCCGGGAGGCATAGTATTAACAATAGAAATATGACCAAGAATAAAAGCGAAGATTGTTTCGGCAAGACAAACCACCTCTTTGAGAATAAAGACTTCAATTCAACTTCCTGGAAAGTATAGGGTAAAACTGGAACTAAAGTCTAACTACAGTACTTTCAATATTTCGGGTCAATTCTCCTGCTGATTTTTTTAGGAAAATCACTGGCGACCTTCCTCCAATAAAAGAATATCGCCGCCGAGTCGAAAGCATAAAGCGGTTTCAACCCGTAAAAAATATGCTATTAAAAAAAGGATATTCATGGGTATCATCATTGATTCATTAGGTAAAAGCTATCAGAATGGACGTGAATCTACCGAGGTTCTCCGGGATGTTTCCCTCAAGGTTAATGATGGCGAATGGATTGCTATTGTTGGGCCGTCGGGTTCCGGCAAATCCACTCTAATGAATATCATTGGCTGCCTGGATCGCTTTGATAAAGGAAGATATTACTTGGACGGCAATGATATCCGCCTCTTGAAAGAGGACCAACTGGCAGAGATCCGGAATAAGCGCATCGGATTTGTCTTTCAATCTTTTAATCTGCTGCCGCAGTATACCGCGGTCGAGAATGTGGAATTGCCTTTACTTTATAACAACATAGCCCCGAAAACCGCCCGCCATGAGGCCCAAAAAATACTGGAAACCCTGGGGCTAAAAGACCGGCTTACCTATAAACCGCCTCAATTATCGGGTGGTCAGAAACAACGGGTAGCGATTGCCCGGGCTATTGTAAATTCCCCGGCCCTCATTTTGGCCGATGAGCCTACCGGTAGCTTGGATTCCAAGACCGGCCGGGAAGTTCTGGATATCTTTCGTTATTTACAAAGCTTACAAAAGACAGTGGTCATGGTAACCCATGACCCGGGTATCGCCCGGGAGGCCAACCGGATTATTTTAATTAGGGACGGCCAAATAAGCGAGGTCGGCCATGAGAATCCGTGAGAGTCTGCGCAGCAGTTTTAAATCGTTAGCCCACAATCAATTGCGCAGCTTTTTAACAATGCTGGGAGTGATCATCGGGGTCTTCTCGGTGGTCATGCTGACTTCAATCGGAGAAGGCGTTAAAAGGCAAGTTATCCTGCAAGTGGAGTCACTTGGCGCCAATTTATTATACGTCTTACCCGGCAAGTTGGAGATTAAGCCGCATAACAGCCGTAGTAAATTAGGGGTAAGGATGGACAAATTCAGCCAGAATAAGAGTAGCCTCTCCTATGATGATGTCTTGATTCTTAAATCGCGTCCCAACATCCTGGCGGCTTCGGGAGTATTTAACGGCGTTGACAGATTAAACAGTTTAAACCTGCTTGTTTCCACTACCGGAGTCGATGAAGACTTTATCAGAATCAGGAATTTAGCCCTTCAATACGGCCGCTTCATCAATAAAAATGAGCGGTTGGCTGGAGACAAGGTGGCGGTTATCGGCGCCGAAGCCAATAATGAACTTTTTCAAGGCCGAAACTCGCTGGGAAAAATTTTTAAACTTAACAATCAACCTTACCGGGTAATCGGGGTCCTCCGTTACAAGAAACCGGAAAACCTGGGGCCGGGAAGCGAAGATATCAATGTGGAAATATTTTTACCTATTACGGAGCTCCTTTCCAGATCAAATTTTAAAAATATCGACCATTTGATTATCAAAGCCACTTCCGGCAAAACCGTCAAAGCGGCCGAGCGGGAAATCAGAAAGGTGTTAATCCGGCGCCATCACAGCGAGGATTTTTCCATATTTAAACAGCAGGACATGCTCGATGTCATCAATAATATTCTCGGACTCTTTACCGCCGCTCTGGGCGGCATCGCCACCATCTCTCTGATTGTCGGCGGTATAGGCATTATGAACATTATGCTAGTTTCGGTTACTGAACGCACCCGGGAGATTGGGATCAGAAAGGCCATTGGAGCCAAACGCCGGGATATTCTGAGCCAGTTTTTGGTGGAAGCGGTGGTTTTAAGCCTTATCGGCGGAACTATCGGGCTACTGGCAGGAATCGCCGGCTCCAAGATACTATCGGATACTTTTCCCATGATTCACACGGTGGTTTCCATCCCCGCCAGCGTTATGGCCCTACTTTTCGCCTTTCTCGTCGGAGGATTTTTTGGAATCTTCCCGGCAATCAAAGCCGCTGATCTCAACCCCATCGAAGCCCTCCGCAATGAATAACCCCAGATTGTCATTAAAACCAACTGAATACCTTGGAGTAACAAAAGTTATCCACAATGTTGATAACTTTTGTGGACATCTTGATAATTCTCCAGCATATAATAATAGTTTCTCCCAATTAATAATTAGCCAATGAAAGATGGCTTGAGTTATCCTTCGTCGCGCAACTCGCGAATATCGGGAGCGAAGTCGCACTGGCGATTAAATGGAAGAATAAAACCCGGGATTAATCTTCCTTTTTCAAATCAGAAATATAGTTGTCTCATCCAACAAAAAACAGGTTGTCTGGACACCTGTTTTTATTTTTACAACGCTTTAATTAATAAAAAAATAAATCCGGAATATCAGATATTTTTACCTGTTTTGGTTTTCTTCACTACACAACTCAATTAAAAACCGCATCACCGTTGCTCCGATAAAAGTGGCTTCTTTCCTCATCGATTCAATTGAGCGACTGTTTTTATTCTTTTTAACCTCTTCCCAAAGCTGGTCAACTCCTTGTTTCAGCACAGCCCAACCTTCATGGGGGCTGTTAAACGGGGGGTTTTTTAAAATCGCCTGATTGTAATCGGGAATAATCTGACGAATGGTCTTTCCGATATTGGTAATTCGGTAGTCAATCATTTCATTGAGTTGTTCGTCGTACTTTTCCAAATTTACGCTCATCCGGTTCATTCCTTTCGTATTGTTGAGAATCTGGCGTTATCGAAATCTTTTAATACGCAGCCCTTGGGGGCAAAAGTATATTTCGTAACCGGTAGGTTGACGCTTTATTATGGACAAAAATTCTCGCAGCCATCTAAACATGGTACCCCTCCTTTTTTTTAATTTCGATTGCTTTTAAAACCTTTACTCACCTCGCTCCTGAAACGGTTTTCTTCGTTATTATACCGGAACTGATCCCATAATCTTGTCGCAAAATGGTAATCATCTTCCAAAAATATCTGCTATTTTCCGAGTCGGCCTATAACCGCCCCCCTAGTATCGGCTAGGTTTCCTCCGGTTTCATCCTTGGATGTCAAAACCACCCGGCCGCCATTTTCCCCCGGCGATACCGCCGCCTACATTAAATTGGGATTTTCAAATTTTTTCCTGTAAAAACCGGTAGCATAGTTAGAAAAACCTGATAAGGAAAGACCTCTCGAAAGAAAATAAAAAGCCCTTGTAGAATCTGCAAGGACTATGGCTTAAAAATTATTGCATTTTATCAGTAAGAGTTCAGGCAACTGAATAGAGGTCCTGAAGGAGACTTCAAAGGGCTCGCTTCCCCTCTTCTGAATTCCGGCTCCCAACTCCTGAATTCTATAGATCACCAATCATTATAAAAAATTACAATATTATCCGCCGGCATTCCATGTAAAAACGCTTCTCTTCCGCTTCGCCCATTGAAAATGTCTTGCGCGGTAAAACCCCATCAACGATTACTGTTTTAAAGAGGTCGCTTTTCTCCATCGCGGGTAGGTAAAAGCCGATATTGCCGGGCATGGAGCCTAGTTCGATTACTACATCTTCCCCATGAATATAATCAATTCTGGCTGCTGAGTTTTTACTGGTGTAATCATCCAAAAACGCCTGGAGCGTTCCCACCTCTAAGTGGTGCGCCGGATTGCCGATCTCAATAACCCCGCCACCCTTTCCGGTTATATACCCAATCCGGTGGGAAGCTTGATTCTCCTTTCTTTTTTCCTGAAGATTCAGCGCCAAATATTTAACTGCAGATGGCCGGCATCTGAAATCCGCCCCCCTTTTCCGGTAATACTCCTGCATAGCCGGGAACAATTGTTCCGGCGTTGCGCCAAACAGCACCCGGTGTATAGGTTCAAATTTTATCCCCGGATCATGAATATTCACCATTTCAACCAAGGCATACCGGGCCGGGTGGCGGTCCGGATCAATACCGGGATTGCTTTGCTTAATTTTTTCCCAAACCGCCTTAGCGGTGGCTAAAGAATGATTGCCGTCACCGACTGCATACAAAAGCGGAGCTTGATCACTCAAACCGTATTTTTGGTTGAATTCTTCGGCGGCGGCCAAGGCTTGCAGGCTTTTGAAAATACCCGCGATGATTTGAGCGTCGGCGATTTGGTAACCTTCAATATGACCGCCGTTCATCATCAAGTCTACACTGTAAAGTTTTTTTAATCTGGACGCCTGCCGGGCCACAGGTTCGATTACAGTCCTTTCCGGATCGTCTATCAAGACCAGGATATGCGGCGATTCAACCGCCGCCTCCTCCCTGATTTTAACCCGGGGCGGAATCCTCTCCAGGACCGTTCCCTCGGTGGCCCGGATCAAGGTTTGCGAACCCGGATGATAGTCGTAACATTCCAAATCCAAGGCCACGATTAACCCTTTGCGGGACGGAACGCGGGAAGTCCGGCGATCAACCAGGACAAAACCGGCGCCTTGGGAAACCAGAATATTCTCTTCAAGATACTCCCGCATCCGTAGATGAATATCTTTGATCCGTTTCGAACCATCCTCCTTCCCCAGATACACCTCGGGGTAGATCAGCCGCAAGGTTGAAGGAGAATCCCCCACCAAGGCGGAAACCTTCTCCCAGTATTCCGGCTGAGAAGTGTATTGGTCGCAAGCGACTACCGGCCATTTAGCCAGATCAATTCCGGGCCCGGGTAGTAAAATCTCGGGAATCCCGAGCCCGCAAAAATTCTTGTTCATAACATCCTCCTGAACTGGATAAACCGGAAGCAAATTAAGCCGGGGTTAGGGTCAGTAATCGGAGTAAAGCCGGGGAAACGCCTTCAAAAGGCTGTTCTTCCGGCTCAGGATTCCGGCTCCCAGCTTCTAAATATAATAGTCTACCCCAACGTTATGACGGGCTTTCTCAAGGTACTCCATGGCCACCTTTCGGGCTTTGACAGCGCCTTCCCGCAGCACATCCCGGACATAATTCTTACCTATATTGGCCCGTTTTTCACGATAGGGTTCGAAATAATTCCAGACCACGGTGATTAATTCCTTTTTCAAATCCCCGTACTTAAGTCCCGGGGTTAAAAACCTCTCCTTCAGTTCGGCTTTTCCCTCTTCATTCAGGAATAAAGAGTATAAATCGAAAAGAATATTATCCTTAATCGGCTTGGGTTCATTTACCGGAGTGGAATCCGTTTTTACCGACATGATCTTACCGCGCAGTGTTTCCAGGTCGGCAAAGATTTCGATGGTGTTTCCATAGGACTTGGACATTTTCTGGCCGTCCAAACCCGGAACTACGGCGATTTCATCCTCGATGTCGGGTTCGGGTATTACGAAGGTCTCTCCGTAAGTGTTGTTAAAACGGATGGCGATATCCCTGGCAATCTCCACATGTTGCTTTTGATCCTTCCCCACCGGCACCCGGTCGGCTCCATAGCAGAGAATATCAGCCGCCATTAACACCGGGTAGGAGAATAAACCATGACTGGCCGGAATCCCTTTGGCCAGTTTATCTTTGTAAGAATGGCTCCGCTCCAGCAAACCCATTCCGGTGACATTACTTAAGTACCAGGTTAATTCGGTCACTTCCGGAACGTCCGATTGCACCCAGAAGATGGATTTAGTCGGGTCGAGCCCCAAAGCCAGAAAGTCCTTTAAAGCCTCAAAAGTTTGCCGGCGCAATTTTTCAGCATCAAAGGTCGAGGTCAGGGCATGAAGGTTGACCACAAAACAGAATAACTCGTGTTGTTCCTGATTTTCGATCATTCGCTTCATCATCCCGAAATAGTTGCCTATGTGCAAACTTCCCGAGGGTTGTATTCCCGATAATACGCGCACTTGCGACACTCCTCTTAAATTATTAGTAAGAACTTTAGAATTTTGGGAGCCAGGAGGCAGCAACCAGAAGGCTGACGTATATTCTACGAAGTCTATTATTATTACTCTTGAAACTAACTTTTTTTATTCATCCTTAGGTTTTCTCCTGGCTCCTAAAATCCCGACTCCTGGAATTCTTTGCCGCCTGAATAAATAGAAACAAAAACTCTACTTCACAATATGCCTGGTATCGAAACCGACATATAATTGATAGGGCCGGTAGATTTTGCCGCCCATGGCCTGCTGTTCCATCCAATGGGCGGTCCAGCCGACCACCCGGGCGATGGCAAAAATGGTGGTAAAATATTCAGTTGGCACGCCGACAGCTTTATAAAATATTCCCGACCAAAAATCGACATTGGGGTAGAGGTTTTTCTTGCCCAGTTTCTCCTGGACAAATTTCTCCATGGTGATGGCGGTTTCATAAAGGTTCCATAGATAGGGGTTCTCTTTCCGGACTGCCGACGGGTCGCCGAAGATCTTCGGCAGGATATGATCCTTGAAATATTTCGCCCGGGGATCGTAGGTTTTATAAATCCGGTGCCCGACTCCCATGATTTTTTGGTGATGTTCCAGAGAGTTCTCCACATGTTGGGGGACGGCGGCGGCCGAACCTATTTTCTCCAGGGTTTTAACAACCCGTTCATTGGCCCCGCCATGAAGCGGCCCGGAAAGTGAGTTAACAGCCGAAGAGATTAAAGCATAAATCCCCGCCTGGGAGGAACCGACCGCCCGGGCGGAAAAAGTGCTGTTATTCATGGTGTGATCCATATGTAAAATCAGCGATTCCTCAAACATCTTCACATAAGTTGGGTCCTGCGCCAGCTCCGGGTTGAAACAGAAGAGGCAGTACTCTGCGAAGGACTTGAATTGCCGGTTGCTGTTAAACTCGGCGTTTTTATTTAAAAAAGTCCCGATAATGGTCGGAAATTTGGCTATTAGAGCAATTGACCTTTCCAAATTCTCTTTATGGTTTTCAACTTCCGCTGATCCCTTATCGGTGGCCTCCAAAATCAACACCGCGGCGCTGAGCATATTCATGGGATGGAGGTTGGGATCAAAACCGGTGATTGATCGTTTTATACTATCCGGGAGGTATATCTGGCTTAGTAACTTCTGGCGCAACTCTTCCTCCTCGGCCAGCAGCGGCAGGTCGCCGTTGAGAATTAAAAAGCAAACCTGCTCGAAGCTGCAGTTCTCAGCCAACTCCTCAATGGGGTAACCGCGGTACATTAACAACCCACGTTCACCGTCAATGTGGCTGATTGAGGATTTTACCACCGGAACCTCAGCCAAACCGGGAAAATACCCCTTCTCCAGTAAAGTCGAGATCAATCTGAAATAATGGGCCTTCTGCTCCGGATCCTCGATCTCCTCCAGCAGTTTGGATAATTTTTCCTCAATATGTTTTTCGGTCATCCCCGCCTCACCCGCTCACTTTCTTCCTGCCCATTTGGGATTAACGCCGCCAAGAAAACCTTTTAACGGTTACCTGATGTGTGGTATTAGATAATTATTATGCGATAAAAACAAGTAACTTGCAATGTTTTTTTTTGGCGGACTTTGCAAGTAATCCTTTATTATTTCATTGAACCGGATCAGGCTTAATATTAGGAGCATTTAGCCTGATTAATCCGACTTTAACTTCTTTTAAAATCTAACGGGATCCTTCTAAGAAAATATGCTCATTAATACTATTAAAACAACCATTAGACAGCTGGTTTTATTCATCGGTCTTTGAGAACCCCGGCCACTACCCGGCGGATCTCGCGGTCCAGCCGGGCGGCTTCATCGGCGGCGGCTTTAGCGAAATCGTGATTACTGGAAGCATAAATAACATTCCGGGAAGAATTGATGATTATTCCTGTACCCCTGGAATTCAAACCGTTAGCTACTGTTTGGCCTAGATCTCCGCCCTGAGCGCCGATTCCCGGTATCAGCAACGGAAGATCGCCGGCGATCTTCCGGACTTCACTTAACTGACCAGGATAGGTCGCCCCGACAACCAGCCCGCAATTATGGTTAAAGTTCCAGCTCTTACTGACATTTGCGGCCACGATCTTGTATAGTTCCCTTCCGTCAATTTGCAGCTCCTGAAACTCCCCGGCCCCGGGGTTGGAGGTATGGCATAAAACTATTATTCCATGCTCCTTGTTTTCCAGAAACGGTTGTAGAGCCTCTTGCCCCAGATAAGGATTGACGGTGATCGCGTCAGCAAAATAGGTTTCAAAGGCCGCTTTGATATAACCGCTATTAGTGCTGCCGATGTCAGCCCTTTTGGCATCCAGGATCACCGGGTGATCCGGATAATGTTCCCGGAGGTAACGGTTGGTTTTAATTAAAGCCGCCAGCCCTTCCAGGCCGTACCCTTCATAAAATGCGCTGTTCGGTTTGAAAGCGCAACAATACTCCGCAGTAGCCTCAATAATCTCCCGGTTGAAGTTGAAAAGCGACTCGGTAATAGACGCGGTTTTAATCGCAGCCGGAAGTTTGGCATAATCGGAATCCAAACCAACACAGAGAAAACAGCCCTTTTCCCAACGAGCCTCCAACAAATCAATAAAGTTCGCCATAACGATCACCTATCTGAAAATTCATTTTTACCAACCCTCCAACAATGAGGGTTGCCCCTAATTTGGCAACAACAGCTTCAATCGCCTCTTTTAATTCGCGTTTAATTTTGCACTTCCTTCCCGGAAGGATTTTTTTCCGTAAAAGCGAAGTTATCTTTTTTAATAAAGGAGTGAAATAAACATGCGGAATGTAGAACGCATTATATTGGGTCTGGCGGTGGTTTTGGTCTTTTTGTTCTTTGCCGTTTCCGGAAAATATCTGGATTGGATGTGGTTTAAGAGCATGGGTTCAACTGCTGTGTTTTGGGTGACCCTCATAACCGGACCCCTGGCCAAGCTGCTTTTTGGTCTGCTGATCTTCGCTTTCTTGTTGGTCAACTTTCTGATTGCCTTACGCGCTTTCGACCGGATTAAAATGATCGACAGTTTCTGGGCCAATGTCCCCAAAAGCGCCATCCTTTTCCCGGGCTTAGCGGTGTCGGCTCTTTTGGCCTTTATTTTAGCCGCCGGTTTAAGCCTTGACTGGCCGGTGATTCAACAATTCTTTCATCGGATTCCGGTGGGAATCAACGACCCCGTCTTCCATCGTGATCTCGGCTTTTATTTGTTTTCTTTCCCATTTTACCTGCAGCTGAATACCCTGGTACAGATAATCACCTTTCTGGGTTTGGCCGGCATTGGTCTGGTCTATCTGTTGGCTAAGGCCTTCTGGCAGCAAGGCAAGTCCTGGGAGCTCTGGCTCCCGGCCAAAGTTCACCTGACCGTTCTGGCTATTCTCTTTTTACTTAGTAAAATCTGGGGTTACAGCCTGGGTAAATTCGGGTTGTTATACCAGGAGACTGCCAGGATGACCGGGATTAACTATACCGCTCATCACGCCAAACTGCTTTCGTATAATGCGCTAACCATAATCTTGATCGCCATTATCCTTATCTTACTGGTCAATGTTTACCGGCGGGGGGCCAAGATCCTGGTCGGCAGCTTCATCATCTGGATAGCCTGTTCTGTCATTATGGGTCTCCTCTACCCCGGGGCTATTCAATCGTTTGTGGTCACGCCCAATGAATACGAATTGGAAGCCCCTTATATAAAAAACCATATTGAATTTACCCGCAAGGCTTACGATCTCGAAAGAATTCAAGTAAAATCCTATACCCCTCGCGACAATAAAGGTAATCTTCTAAATTCCAACGATCCGGCCCTGGCCGATTTGCGGCTATGGGATTTCAAGCCGTTAATTTCTTCCTACAATCAGTTGCAAGCGATCCGCCCCTATTACAATTTTAACGATGTCGACATCGACCGTTATTCATCAAAAACCGGACAACGCCAGGTAATGATTGCCGCCCGGGAACTAAACACCGACCGTCTGGCCGACCAGGCAAAAACCTGGATCAACCTTCATCTGACTTACACTCATGGTTACGGAGTTTCGGCCAATCAAGTCAGTGAGTTCTCCGGCCAGGGACAACCGATCTTCATCGCCCGGGATCTGCCCCCCAAATCGGATCCGGGCTTCCCGGCTCTTAAAGTAAACCAGCCTGGGATTTACTTCGGCGAATCCACCGATAATTATATAATCGTCGATACCAGGACTCCGGAATTCGACCATCCACGGGGCGATCAGAATCAAGCCACCACCTACCAGGGGCCAAAAGGGATTCCTTTAAACTCCACCTTTTTAAGGCTCTTGATGGCGGCCAATTTTAAGGAAACCAACTTTTTATTGTCGAGCCAATTGACCCCCCAAAGCAGTGTCTTATTGCACCGGAACATCAAAGACCGGGTTCGGAGACTAGCCCCGTTTCTAAAGTACGATGACGACCCCTACCTGGTCGTTTCCGGAGGGAAGCTTTACTGGATCATCGACGCTTACACTGTCAGCGGTTATTTCCCCTACGCCAAATATCATGAATCCGGAGTAAATTATATCCGTAATTCGGTGAAAGCTATTGTAAACGCTTACTCCGGCGAGGTGGGCTTTTATATTGTCGATAATGCCGACCCTCTAATCAATGTCTGGCAGAAAATCTTCCCGCATCTTTTCAAACCGGTGACCGATCTCGCTCCCGATTTGATCAAACACTTCCGGTATCCCGAGTTTTTGTTGACCATCCAACGGGATTTGCTGCTTCAATACCATATGACCAATACCAAAACCTTTTATGAAAAGGAAGATTACTGGGATGTGCCTGTCCACAACCGGGATGAAGCGGTTGACCCCTATTATGTGATTCTGAAATTACCCGAGGAGCAATCGGGCGAATTTGTGATGATGCAACCTTTCTCTCCGCGGGGAAAGCAAAATCTGATCTCATGGCTGGTTGCCCGCTGCGACCAGCCAAACTACGGCCAATTGATTCTTTATAACCTCCCTAAGGACCAGAATATCTATGGGCCGGCCCAGATCGACAGCCGGATCAACCAGGATCAAACCATTTCCCAGTTGATAACCCTCTGGAATCAACAACAATCGAAGGTCCTTTGGGGGAACCTGTTGATTATTCCCATTGAGGATTCCATTCTTTATTTAAAGCCTCTTTATTTAGAGTCCGAACTTGGGAAACAGGCTGAGTTGAAAAAGATCGTCATGGTCTATCAGAACCAGGTCTTATTAGGAGATACAATTCCCGATGTCCTTGGCAAATTCTCCTTAAATCCGGGTTCTCAACCAAGCCTTCCTGCCGGTTTGCCGGCCCAAAACAGAAACGATGCCCGGAAAGAAGCCATTATCAAGCGTATTCAGGAGATCCTCAGCGAACAGCAGCGTCTCCTCCAGGAACTCCGCAATATGTAATGGGAAAAAAGGGGCTGTCTAATAATTTTTTGGAGGCAGCCCTTCATTTTTTATCCGGCAATTCTGGGTCTGCCCGGATCACAATCAGGGATGGCGATCCCCGGTTGGCATTCCGCTATTTTATGGAGATAATAACATTCCTCCCGGTACATATGATCCGGATGCAACGGTAATAATCTTCCGCCAATCTTATGTTGCGTAATCCCAATCCTCAGGTTTTCCAGATACTTCATGAACTCCCGCATCACCTCCGTCATCTCACCGTTATAAGCCTCCAACACCGGTTCGACTGAGGGCGGGCAACTCCGGTAATAGCCGGTGATCTCCACGATCTTCAGGTAAAGGTGGTCAAAGCTTGTTTCATAGTTCAAGGCTATATTACGCAACCGATACTCCACCTTATCCAAGCCGGCCCCCAAAGCGGCGGCGTGGGCCGCCGCATCCAGGCTCCATAACAAGTGCTGCCCCAAGATGCTCCCAGGTCCTTCAGTTCCGGCTTCGATATCCGCTAAAACCCTTAAAAAGTCCTCCAATTCATTCAACATATGATTATAAAAAGCCGGCGCCAATGAAGTTACAGGCATATTCCGCAAGCGATCCGCCAGCAATTCCCTTTTAAAATCCCTAAAACTCAAGGTAATCTGTAAAACTTCCTTGAGCAAAGGTTCTTTGATTGACGGCAGTTGGCGGGTTTTTTCCAACAACCGGTCGTAAACCTCAATAAAATTGGCAGCCACTAAAACCGAATTAGCTTGGTCGGGATTTAACGAACCTTTGATAAACCTGGCGTGATCGCCCATTATTTGCAACCAAAACCGCAGTTCATTATGGGCATGATTTTGATTTTGACTCAAAATAAAAACCCCCTTCCGGGGGTATGATATGCCGAAGTCGTTATCAGGGTGTCAAGTTGATTTAACCGACTGCTTGTTCTTCTAAAATCAGCTTAGCCAAGTTGGGAAAGCGCTGCCCCATTTTCCGGGGTAAAGCCGGCGGCCGCAACCGGGTTTTCCTAATCCCGCGCTGCCGGTTCTCTCCTTGGCTGTAATACCAACAGCCGACCAACTGGTAAAACTGCTGGTAATTACGGTCCTTAAGAGTCAAGTTTGCCGGAAAACCATAGGATTGCAATATCTCTAAGAAACGTTGCTCCGCCAGACAGTCGGTTTCCGCGCTTACTTTCTCCCGCACCACCTGATATCCCCGTTCTTCCAAACTGGCTTGGAATTGATCGAAAATCTCGCCCCGGCAAAGCCGGATTGGTTCTTCTTCCGAGACGGCCATTTCCCGAAAAGCCTCTGAGAGGATTTTGGCCGCGTATTGTATCCGCTCCTGAACCTGGGGGGGAATATAAAGGTACCGGACGGCCCCGTTTTCCAACTTATGAATCACCAGGACCTCCGGGCCGATAAAACAGCCGCCGCCCGCGTCGTCAATCTCAATCATCGGTCTCACCTTTCATGATTGATATAAACTTATGATACACCAGGCCAAACGGGAGCGCAAGAGAGTGAGGTTGGAAGATAATGCTACATTTGATACCGCAATCGTGAAGCCCATTAAGGGGGTTATAAATAACCGGAATAACTTGAAACATCTCTATTTCCCTACAACTTGCCGCTTTATCTCGATTTATCACGTTTTTACTTTGATTTTAAAAAAAATTCGCTTAAACCGTCACTGTATTTTTAAAGTATCAAAGGTATAAAAAAAGTATAGTCGTTGAAATTGCAATTGTACTTTTGCTAATTTTTCCCTAAATCTTGTAACCTTGCTTCTCCCGCTAATCCCTCTGACTTCTTCGCGGTAATGGATCTTTATCCGGCGGCCGTTCACTCGCGAATCAACCCGGCCTTCCGGGCCAGGGTAATCGCCTGGTGGCGGTCTTTTAACTGCAATTTAGCGACAATCTCGCCCATATGGTATTTGACGCCCCGTTCGGTCAGACATAGCGAAGCTCCGATCTCCTTGTAGGTCATCCCTCCAGCGGCCATGGTCAGGATCTCGATCTGGCGCGGGGTCAATTCTTCATTGATCTTTTGGCTTTCCGGCGAGGCGGCGGCGTTTTCGTTCCTGGTCCGCCGGAATTCGTTCAAAAAGCGGGCGGCAATTCCGGGGGAAAGAGGGACTTCGCCTCTTTCCAGGCCCAACAACAGCTCGATAAAATCATCACCATCCAGGTCTTTTAAAAGATAACCCGAGGCGCCGCTCTTGATCGCTTCAAACAAGACCTCATCCGTCTCCGAGGTGGTCAGCATAATGATCTTGGTCCGGGGTAGCTCCGCTTTGATCAAACGGGTGGCGATTAGACCGTCGCAGCCTGGCATCTGGATATCCATCACGATAATATCCGGCTTCAGTTCCCGCGCTTTTTGCAGCGCCTCAAGCCCGTCCCGCGCAGTTCCTACTACTTCGATTTGACTTGCGGCCAACAGACTGGATAACCCATCCAGGAATAAGGTATGGTCATCCACTAATAAAACTTTCATAGTCGACACCGCCCTTATTTGTAAAGTGGGAGGAGGGAGGTGAGTGGTTGGAAATGATAAAACTTCTACTTCTCCCGTGTCTCGCTTCGCGCTTCCCGCATCTCCTCCGTACGGAATTTCGATAAGCACCCGGGTTCCCCGGCCGGGGGCTGAGATAACGGATAAACGGCTTCCCGCCTCAGCGGCGCGTTCATGCATAATTCGCAGTCCAAAGCTTTTCAGGCCGCTGACCTGATCCGGCGCAAACCCTTTTCCGTTATCCGCTATCGTCAACCGAATTCCTGCTCCGGCGTCCTCGATGGTAATCCGAACCTGGTCCGCCTCCGCGTGTTTGCGGATATTATTCAAAGCTTCCTGAACAATCCGTAAAATCTGGGCCTCAGCCGGCGGGTCAACTAAACCCTGCCGGATCTGGCGGGAATCATAAAAAAAGGTTTCAATACCGTAATCGTCGCCGAATTTTTTTAAAAGGTCCTCAATCGTTGGGAATAAACCTTTTTCAGTTAAGACAGGGTTCATTCCATCCTGGATGAATCCCCTGACTTCAGCATGGGCCTCCTTGGCGGCGCCAATCATCTTCTGGAGGTAATCATCGGCCAACTCCAGTTGACCGGCGCTCATAAATTTACGAACCGCTTGGGCTTGAACGTTGATATACCCAAAAACCTGGCCCAGGCTGTCGTGGAGTTCCCGGGCCAGTTTTCCCCGTTCCTCCAACATCGCAGTGAACCGTTGTTGACGCAAAATTTCCTGTTGGGCGTTTTTGATTTCGGTGATATCATGAAAAAGCAGCAATCGTCCAATGATTTGCCCTTGGCGATCCGGGATCGGCCACCACCGGGCATCATAATATGCGGCTCCTTCAATGCCCATCACGGCAATCTCCCGATGGCCCATAGATGATGTTCGGAGTATCTCTTCCAAATGAAAATAGTCCTTAAAAATCAATTCCGCCGTTTGGCCGATCATCTTATCCGATACGCCGAAGATCTTTCCGGCGGACGGATTAAAATCAACGATCCGGTTCAGCTTATCAAAGATAATCATCCCGTCCCCAATGCTCTCAATGACCAAATGGCGTCCGGCGGGCAGAATATCAAAAAGCTTATAACGAAAGAGTCCCAAAGTATAAAAGATACCGCCGATTGAAAATAACGTAGGGGCGATATCCTGCTTAAACGGTGAAATTTTAAAAGTGAACGAAAGGTTAGCGATCAAGGGCAAAAGCAAGCCGGTCAACAAAGCCAAGGTTTGCCAGCGATAGATGCGTTGCATGCGCAAGGTCGCTTTGAGATGAATCACACAGGCCGTAATCATCAACGGATAGGAATAGGCCGAGAATACCCAGAACCACGGTCCATAGGTCTTACCCACCACCGGAAACGGGCCGCTGGTGTCCAGGAAAATGTTCCGGCGCATTAAACCATGCCAGTCGTTGGTCCAGGCAAAAATCACCGTCAAAATCGGGATAATCAGCAGAAGACCCAACCGACGGCGGGTCAGCCACCGGTCTCTCCTGGTGTATTGCAACGTCAACACCAGCCAGGTTACAGGAATGATATTATAACAGATATATTGGACATTGGCCCAGAAGATTTTCGTCGGCAAGTTGGTCCCCATCATCTCCAGGGCGTTCGATAAGGACCAAGCCACCGAACATACCATTAATATAATGAACGGCGGAGCTCCCGGAACCGAACGGCGGCGCCAGACAAAAAGGCCTATCAATAATGACACCAACGCGGAAGCCAATAAAACCCATGCATATGGAATAAACTGATATTTCATCCAAGCCCTCCGGCAATTCGAGACAAGCTTGCAATGATCCAGCACGATCTTGGTTTTTGAAGGGATCAAGCGGAATTAATAACAAAAAATCTGTTATGAAAAGATCCTGCGGGTTTTACCGAATTTTAATATTACCGCCTGCGATATATTTTGTAGTGGGGCCGGAAATGATGCCGTCAGCGTAAAGTAGCCGTTTTTGCGACTCCCATTGAACTCTAGCCATCCCAGGAGTTTGAGGACTTTAATATCACGCGCCAGTGAATTCCTGGATACACCAGTAATCTACCGCATCTCCGCGACTGAAAACTTTTCTTTTCTCTAAAAGCCAGAACAACTCTGCCATCCGGCCGGGAATATTGGGCCGACTGTAATAAAGTTTTAAAGACCCCTCTACCGAACGCCGGATCAGGGAAGCCAACTCCCGGTTGGGCGGCAAGGCGCCGCCGTTTGGCGATGAAAACTCAAAATCGGATGATGTAGACTCTTATTTACATGATGAAGCACCAATTTCTTCAAATAAAGACTTAAGGTTATCTAATGCAGCACTAGTATGCTCGGATGTAGACTCATTATCGATTGATGTAGCATCAAAATTCGCTGATGTAGACTCAATTTGCGGTAATGAAGCGCCGAATTATCGTTTCAAAGAATCAAATTCGGATGTTAAAGACTCAGACTCCGCCGCCAGCGATTGGGCCAACAATTGCTGGAGCTGAATTTCGGTCTTGAATAATTCTCAACCTCTGACTCTACTTCACCGCACCATATAAACCGAAGATCGCCGCCACCAATATGTAGAGATTCTGCTTCTTGCGGTTCTCCTCCATCTCGGCCCTGAGCCGTTCCAGATCCGCCTTTAACTTGGTATTTTGCTCCTTCAGGCTTTGCATATCCGCCAGCATCTGCTGGACTTCTTTCTGAAGCTCCAGTTGTTCGGCGCTCAAGTTCTGGACCACCACATTGGTTTTGGTCAGGTCTTCCTTAATAATCGAGCTATCCCGGGCCAGGTATTCAATTTTCTTATCGGTGGAGCCGATTTTGGAAAGCGTATCCACCAGTTCGCCCCGGTATTCATTGGTCAAACTCTTCAGTAAAGTCAGGTCCTCCTTGCTGGTACCCACCTGGCCGGCGGCGATCTCGTTTAAAATCTTAGCCACCACCATAGCCATGGTGTAGCGATCCACCGGCTTATCCCCCTGAAAAGTCTGGTCCTGATAAAGCTGTAAATAACCCTTATCAATCAACAGCTTGACGGCTTTATAAGCCCAGTGGGTCGGGGGTACGTCGCCGGGGTTGGCTTCGGCCGCCGCCAATTGGGTTACGGTGAAAAGAAATGCCGCCATAATTGCAAACATCGCCAGAACTTTGAAACGTTGGGCCATTATTTTTCTTCCTCCTTAATCTGATATTTATAAGTACTAAATGTGCAAGTAATTTCATTGCCATTGGCATCATAAACCTTTAAATTATCCAGATCGATTCCGCCCTCGCCGGTCCCGGTAACCAAAAAGTTCAGCCTAATTAGAGTGGCCTCATTTCCGTCGTAGGGTTGAACGCGAGAACCATTGATTTGCATAGCCGTCCCTGATTGATTGTCAATTGTTCCGCTGTCCCACTGGGACAGTTTATCCCCCTCCACCAAAAAGGTACCGCGGGAAATGTAGACCAGACGTAGTTGAGCCGGATTATATTTAACATTTAGGGAAAATTTAACTGCCTTTGGCAGATTATGAGCAAATAAGTCAACATAAACAACCCGGCCGGCGACTATTTGCTCAGGGGTTGAAAAATTAAGGTTGGCCGCTAATAAAGGAACCTCCAGTCTCCCGTCAACCGTCACCGGTTTAATCTCATTTCCACTGATAACCACCTTGAATTCACCCATTTTAAAGTCCCCGGTGGGCACCACCTGCCAGGTAACTCCAGTCTCAGCTTGACTTTCCAGATCCAGCAAGTATTTCTCCGCCCGTTCTCCCGGGGCCAGCTTTACACCGGAGTCGCTTGTCAAGGTGGCTTTCAAATTATAGGCGGGTGACTCCCCGCTGTTTTTAATCCGCACCGTTATCCCGGCGGGATAAGGACTCCAATGATTGTCTATTACATTTAGAGCGGGAGCATTTAGGGAAACGGTTAATACCGGCGGCCCCACAATCCTGATCTTCCGGTTGACCACATTGGATTCCAGATGTTTACCGGTGACTCTAATCCGGAAAAGGGTATCCCCCTGGAACAACCCGTTCGGCCGGATCTCCCAGGAAAACTGCTTGGTGACTCCAGGGATAAGTTCCGGCAAGGTAATACTGGATTTGCCGCTACTGCATACCAAACCCTTGGGCAGCTCCAGATTAATCTTTACATTTTCGGCTTTGGCTTCGCCCCGGTGTTCCATATACAGCATAACCGTGTAACTGCGATTGTTGGTCTCACTATACTGGATCTCCGCCGGTGCGGAAATACCAAGGTAGGTTTGGCCCGGTGAGAAGGTAATACCGCCAAGGCCATAATAAATAACGATGTTAAACTGCTCACCAGCTTTTAACTTGCGCGGGTTCCAATACATCACCACCGCGCTGTCCAGTTCATCCTCGCCGTCCCTGGTGAAATCAGCCCCCGGCCGAACTGGAACATCCCACGGATTATCGGCGGCCTTGCCCCAGTTGGTAAAGAGGATCCGGTCCGGAGTGGTAACATCGCCGCCTTTTAAGGTCCCCTGGGCGATAACAGCCGGATGGGAGAGTGAATCAAAGGCCTGCCAAAAATCGGGACTTTCATTGCTATTGCAACTATAATCGGTCTTAATCTCTTTGTCGCCAACCCGGAAAGGAGCCCCGTCATTATCCCCAACCATGGCGTCGAGCAACACCCTTAACCCGATTTCCGAAACAGTGGAGCCGTTGTTTTTAATAGTATATTTGATGCGCGAGGTATCCAACGCTCCAGTGCTGGGGCTCCTGGTGATATCCAAAAACTGCTCGACTTCAACCGGGCCGTAGTTGCACTTCATTGATATCCGATTATCGGTGATCGCCGGGAGATCAACAATCTCTCCGCCGGGAAGGCCCGCACCCGAGCGCTTATTGGTCCCTTTGCCGAAGACATAATTGACTCCGTCAATTTGTAGAGTGGTAAATGAAGTCCAAGGTTTGGGATGACCATAGATCAGCGGTTTATTATTATCATCCGCCCGGCCCGGATCCCCGCCGGTGACATCTACCGCAAAACGGCCGGTTTCCTCAGCGGTGTTGTTGATAAAAACCTTGATATACTTATTCTCCAGTGACAGTAAATCCTGGCTTTCCGCCCAAGCCGCCGTCGAAAATAGTAAGCAGGCTATAACCGCAAATATAACTACCTTAAGTTTCATTTAGGCCTCCTTAAGGTCTGCTTTCGGAATAAATAAATTTAATGCTGACCCCGCTCGCCACCCGGAACGAGAATATCAGATCAATATAATAATCCTGGGAAACCGGCTTAAACCTCCAGCCGCGTTCGACAGCTCCGACGGCTACCTTGTCCAATCGTGCATCACCAGAGGTTTTGGTTATATTAACCTGTTCCAAACCACCGTCAGCCTTAACCAGAATTCGTACGGCCACGTCCCCTTCCTTGCCTTCATTCATAGCATTTTTAGGATAAGGCGGCAACGGTCCCAATACGGTAATCATCCCTTCCCCGGTGCCGAAACCCACTCCGGTTCCGGTGCCGGCTCCATTGCCTTGGGTTCCGGTTCCGGAATTTCCTCGGGTCGCGCTTCCTCCGGGAAAACCGGCTTTAGCTTCTTCTTCCTTCGGAGCCGCGATTCCCTCTTTTTTAGGGATGGGCAACCGTTCCTCCCGGTCCGGTTTCGATTTTACCACTGGAGTAATCACGGTTTTGTCTTTGGTACCCCGTTCCTCTACGGTCTTGCTTGGCGGCGCTAAAGCCGGGTTTTCCGGGGCCGCCATTGTTTCCGTCACGGCGACCGAATCCCCGATCCCCGAACCAAATCCCGAACCACCAGCCACCTCCACCAGACCAACCGGGTAAGTCTCGATGTTGGGTTGGGAGTTAATGTATTGGGGTATGTAAATAAGCAATATTAGTAAATGAAAGGTAAGTGAGATCAAAACGGCGATCAGATAATTCCCGCGTTCGGTTAAAGTCATCTTTCACTCCCGCTTAAATGGATTATTTAAAATCCAGTTTTGCCGAGTTCGGGATCTGCTGGCGATCCACCCCCAGCAAAGGCCGGGCTACTCCCGCCTCAGCCAGAGTATCCATAACATCTACAATTACTTTGTAAGGGACAACCGCATCCGGCCTGATAATCACCTGGGTATCCCCATTGTTGCGCATCTCCTGGCCTACTTGCTGTCTGAGCTGTCCCAATGATACTGTTTGTTTTCCCAAATAAAGCTGGGAGTCGCTATTGATACTAATCACCAGCGTATTGTCATTAACGTCGCCCAAATGCAACGCTTTGGGCAGATCGATGGGAATCCCGGTCTGGGCGCCGTTAATAGTGGAAAAAAGCATGAAAAACACCAGCATAAAAAACATGACGTCGATCATCGGCACCAGTTCGATCCGGGGGCGTTTCCGTTTGATTTCCAAATTCATCCGGCTCACCTAACCTTTATGAAGGATGGCTAATATTTCTTGAATCTGGCAATTGAGCTCCCGGACTCTTCTTTCGGTAACACCGTAAAATATATTCACAAAAAACAAGGCCGGGATGGCAATCGCCAACCCAAATGCCGTATTATACAATGCCTCTGCGATACCGGCGCTTAATTGAACGGCCTGGTTTCCTCCAACCGTCGAAAGAGCGGTAAAGGACCGAATAATTCCGGTAACCGTCCCCAAAAGCCCCAGCAAAGGACTGGCGGTAACAATGGTGTCCAGTAGGCTTAAGCCCCGTTGCAGAACTTTCAGTTCCTCCTCCCCGGCGTTCTGGGCGGTTTGTTCGACCAGATTCTGGTCCTTGGTCCATTGATTCAAGATCTTAACCACCGGACCTCCCAGTGAATTCCGCCAGTCGCCGACCAGTTCTTTGGCCTCGTCATACTTGCCTTGATTTAAATAGCGTTTTAATAAAACCAATTCGTTTTCTTTCACACTACGATGGAGACTATAAAAAAGAATTCTCTCAATCACGATTATTAACGCTAAAATCGAACAAAAAAGCAGCGGGATCATCACCACTCCGCCTTTAATAAAAAACTGCCACATCTCCCCGCCTCCTATGGATTACTGGATTTTTTGGTATACTTCGACAATAGGGGGGGGAAATCCTTTTGGAAAATAAGTAATGAAAAATAGTAAATTTAAGCATAAGTAGAGGGTTCTTCTATACAAAATAAAAAAATCAGATAACAACTGATTTTTTTTACACGTCTATTAAACCTTAATGCTCATCATTGATGGTCGGCACTCCAACCGTTTATACTACTGTGGGGAACGGCCATTTATTAGTTCTAGTGTTTTAAATGCTAAATTTAACATCTTTATTAAGGGCAGGGATAATTCGCACCGCGTGTTGCCTTCGGTTTTCTTCTTTAGGTAGCTGCATATACGTATCACCGTATAAATTACGGAGATATTGATCATAATCATTTGGTACATAAAACTGTACGCCTTCAAAAGTAAGTTCCCGTAAAGGAAAAATCACGTCATATGAATATGTCTCCGTAAATACGGTACTATATCCATATCCCAGTACAAAACGTCCTTTGTTTTCTGATTGAATTGTGGAAAACCTCCGTAATTTCCCCTCGATGAAAGCAGCAACCTTCTTGTTGGGAAAAGTACATTTGTCGAAGAGCGTTTTTGTTAGTATTACTCTGATATTTCGACCAAGATTATAAAAAAACGGTTTCCTGATACTACGTTGACGATGTTTAATAATAAAACTACAACAGGTGTAAATTCTTCTTATTAAAATGCGTCGCCAGAAATAACGGACCCATTTATGGGTAGAGAGTTTATCCATAGGGAAAATATCAATAAAAATTCCTTGATGGAAAAGTATAGGTTCCTCAAGTTCCTCCTCAGATATAAGTAAGCTGTTATTATCCCGGATTTTAGTAAAATTATCACGAAAAAATTTATCTGTGCGATAGTTTTGAAGGAACATATCCTGTGGCAAAATAGGTGGAGCAATTTTCAAGAATTTTTCGTAATCATCCCTTAACATACAAATATCTACATCATCGTCCCAAGGAATAAAACCTCTATGTCTAACCGCTCCCAACAAAGTCCCGGAGTCAAGCCAATAAGAGATATTATTCTCCCGGCAAATCCGATCAACTTGCCTCAACATCCTTAACATAACAAGCTGCGCCTCGCGCACAACTTGTGGATCAATTTTTGTTCCGCTCAAGTTACTCTCCCCTAAATGAATTCTTCTCCTAGTTTCTTACCGACCTCACCCTATTTGCTCCTGCTTTCGGAGGACAGAGTTTAAGTAATTGCTTGTTTTTTTGGAATTCTAATATCCTTTCGTAATCCTCAACATAGTCGACTTCAGCCCAGAATAGCCCTTCAACATCCTTTACCAAAATATCTGTTATATCTGTAAGTGAATAAAGAACATCTTCCCACCATTTACCATGTTGTTGACTTTCAATCATTTTTTGCAATCTATCTAATACTAAAGGAATAAACTCCTTATCAATCTTCCCGATTCCAATGTACTCCCCTGTAATGTCATCGCCACTTAATTCCTTTCCGTACTTAATTAATCTATTGTTCTTGTAAAAGAATTTATAATCCGCCTCCTCCTTTCTTGTTTCATCTGCAAAGAATACAGGGCTTTTTTTTTCATTGATAATCAATTTATAAAGAGCTTCTTCACAAAAGACATCACCGTTTAAAAATATTATATTATCACTTTCTAGGAAATCTTTCGCGAACCATAAAGAGGCAATACTATTAGTGACATCGAAGAAATGGTTAATGTAAAACTTAACATCATAATCCTTTAATAAATCAATTATTACCTCCTTCTTATATCCCAATACAATACCTATTTCCTTTATCCCAACTCTTCTTAACTGCACGATTGTATTTTCAATTAATGTTATACCTCCAATATCCACGGTACACTTGGGCCTATCATTAATATATCTGCTTATTCTCGTTCCTTTCCCGGCTGCCATTATCAAAGCTTTCAACCAAATCCCCCCTCGTGCACTCTGTTTAGTTGTTAATGGACACTAGTCCATTATTTATTAATCTACCAAAGCATTAAGCTTCAAGACAGTGCCAAATAATCCGCGCTACCGCCTAAAGTCATTTTCCATATGGCGTAGATGTTGCAGACCATTAAATCAGTAAGTTGTAGTCAGCTTCCTTTATCTTTAAATAACTCTTATCTTATGCTTTATTATTGTTATCCCAGATTTTTATAAACTTTCTCCAGAATACACTCATTACATCTTTATTACCTATGGTAACCCTAATATAATCCCTTAAGCAATCATGGCTGTTTGTATATACAAGTACTTTTTCTTTTTTTAATTTGTCTGCTATTTCATTAACCCGTTGACCGCACTTAATTAATATAAAGTTAGCGTTTCCGGTATTGTGCTCAATATTGCCCTGTATTAATCGGGTTATAATATATTTTTTCCCTTCGTTAAAATCTGTAAGC
>JBLNCU010000166.1:0-38885 GCA_050260935.1 Bacillota bacterium | reverse complement strand
AACTTAAAATTTTTAAACATTTATGGATATTTATCTTAACTTTATTAACCTTCCTGGCCTTTTCCAGACAAGCGCCGCAGGAGACTCTCCCCGGTTCCGGCTTGTTTTTTTTACATTTCGGGCAGATGCCCAATTTTTTGTAATGTTGATATTCGAGGCGGTCTTTTTCAGCCTTGGTAAGGGGAAGAACCGTATTTAATTTCACCAAAACCTCACCTGCTTTGCTTCTATTTCGCGGCGCCAGCAGCCGGGCTTTCCCCGGGCGCCACTACTATTTTATCACTAACCTTGCTGGCTGCAAACAAATTTATCCCGGCAATCAGCGCCGCCGCTAAAAATATGGATTCAAATCCATAAGCCTCCCATAACAATCCCCCTAGTACCGGAACAGTCATCGATACCAGGTGATCCAGGGAAACCCCCATAGATAGAGTCGGCGTTAAATCGCTCTCCACCACCAGACGCTTATGGAGGTAGGTAGTGCGGGCCATTGATGCCGCAAACAATAACTGATCACAGACAAAGCAGAAAAATAACAGATAAATTGCATAATCTCCGATGCCTAAATGCCCGGCAAACCCGTAACCTAGACAGATAAAGATTAAACTGAGGGCCTCGGCCATTAAAATTTTTCTCTCGCCCACCCGGTCGATCATCCGGCCCAGCCAGGGTTTGAAGAAGACTCCGATCAAGGAGGCGGTAATCAATAAAGCGGCAAAGGTCCCGGCGTTTTGGTGGTAGATTTTAATCAAAACCCAGGGGGCGAAGGTCAAAAATACTTGTTTCCGGGCGCCGAATAAAACGTTCAACCAGTAAAACAAGGAATATTCTTTCCGGAATACCAGCTTTAACCGTGGACCCCCTTTTTCAGGTTGTGGCTGGGGTTTGACTTTCATAATCAAAAGGCATCCTACGGCTGCCAGACTAAATATTGCCGCCAGTCTAAAAACCATCCCGTAGGAAAATTTCCACCAGTCCATCAGCGCCCATATCAAGGCACAGCCGATAATATAAGCCGCGGTGTTGACCCCGTTCAACCGCCCCAGGCTTTTCCCGGCCCCGGCCGGATCGGAAAACCGCAGCGATACGCTGGAGGAGAGCGGTAAAAAAAGATGGGTCCCCACGCTCCAAATCAACATGCTGCCAATCATCCAGCCAAATTGGGGCTGGCCGCGCCAGACGGCGAACGACTGTCCAACCAAACCAAGGGCGGTTAATCCGATAGCTAGGCCCAACAGATGAACATCAGCCAGGAATATTAAGACTCCGGAGATAACGGCCACCAAAAATCCGGGCATTTCCCGGGGAAATTCGAGGTAACCGCGGATTTTAGCTGAAATATTAAATATATGGCTTAGATAATTGTTAAAAGTCGGGTCATAAAGGCCGCTGGTGAGTCCGGCAAACAACCAGACCAGTATCAACAATTTGTATTCCCGGCTGAACCCGGACCACCATTTACGCATGATAATTCTCCTTGATAGCTCCTTTTTTAGCGGGCCTTAATAATATACTACTTTTCGATTGCCGATTCAATCGCCGGAATTGCCTGTCTCTCAGCGCCGGGCCAAACAACACCGAAAAAGGTTGGAACTCCTCCAACCTTCTTCAGTCTTGACCGCGAACCTTCTTGCTCATTTCGAGTTTTACACCCTTGTTCTCCCCGGGGCTGGCCCCCTCTTCCTTCTGGGGTTCCTGGGATCTAACCTCCCTGGGTTTAGGATGCCCGCTTCTTAAATCGGCTCTCACTCCTACTTCTTTGCCGATAGCATCGGGGGTAATCTGCTCACCCATCGGCCCACCTCCCGGAGTAGTTTTCCCCGGTTTAGACATTCATATAAGGGCTAGAAGATGAGTCAGAAAAGGGCGAGCCCCGTTTTTCCCGTTGGAAGGAGGTTGGCCCAAAGCTGTCATTATTATTGCATCCGATGCCCCCGGGCGCAAAAACGGCGGATTTATTGATAAACCCGCCTTGGTTAATTTAAAAAGCCTTGCTAATTATAACCGGCCGATCTCTCTTACCCAGCCAAAAGGATCCTTGGCCCGGCCGTATTGAATATCGACCAGTTTGGTATATAGCTCCTCGGTGATCTTGCCGACTTGATTATTATTGATTAAGTAATCCTTTTCTTTGAAGTACAGCGAACCGACCGGAGAGATTACCGCCGCGGTCCCGGAACCGAAAGCTTCGGTTAACGAGCCGTTATTGGCGCCGTTTATTACCTCTTCGATGCTGATTCTTCTTTCCTCGACTTGATAGCCGAGGCTCCTTGCCAATTCGATAACAGAAGCCCTGGTGATTCCCGGTAGGATTGAGCCGCCCAGGTTCGGAGTGACCAGCGTTTTACCGAAAACAAAGAACATATTCATAGCCCCGACTTCTTCGACATACTTTTTCTCCCGGGCGTCCAGCCAGAGAACCTGGGAAAAGCCTTTCTGTTCCGCTTTGGCCCCGGCCATTAGGCTGGCCGCGTAATTTCCTCCGGTTTTGGCATCCCCCACCCCGCCGATAACGGAACGGACGTAGTAATCTTCCACATAAAGCTTGATCGGTTTAAAGCCTTCTTTAAAGTAAGCGGCTACCGGGCTTAGGATGATGAAGAACAAATATTCGGTGGCCGGATGAACGCCCAGGGCGGCGCCTAAACCCACCAGAGTAGGCCGGATGTATAACGAAGTTCCGGGAGCTCTGGGAATCCAACGTTTTTCCAGGTTGACCAAGGTCTCGGTGGCTTTCAGGAAATACTCCTCCGGAAACGGCTCCATGCACATCCTTTCGGCCGAACGGTACATCCGTTTGGCGTTCTGCTCCGGGCGGAACAATAAAATACGTCCATCTTCAGCCGCGTAAGCTTTCAATCCTTCAAAAATTTCCTGGCCGTAATGGAGGACGACCGCGGCCGGATCGAGCAAAAACGGTGAATACCGGGAAATCTTAGGCTCGACCCAACCTTGGCCCTTCCGGAAGTTCATGGTAAACATGTAATCGGTAAATACTTGACCAAAACCCAATTGCGCCGGATCGTCATAAAGGGGTTTCAGTTCGGATTCTTTTAACTTTTCGATGGCAATTTGCATAAAAAACCGCTCCTCTCGATTCAGGTCTTCTGTTAACAAATTTTGATATTAATTATAACAAATTATAACACAATCCATCCTTAAAAGCGCAAAAAAATAAAACGCGGCGCGTTTTATTTATATTCCATCAGTCTGATAAGTCTGCTGACGGTAAGGTCGATTTTGGTAGCCAACCTATAACTGTCCTCATCCCGTATTTCCGGTGCCAAGTCTCTGGTTAAAAGGTTTTGTTTAATATCCCCGATCTCCTGTTGAAATTTTAAAAGCTCATTTTCGATCATAATAACTTCACCCCAACAGGATCTAAATTGAACCGCAAAACTTATTATATTTACTCCGGGGAAAACTTTCAAGTAAAGATCGGATATTAAAAATCCGCTTTACCGAAATTGTTTGCCATTCTCTCTTCCTAACAATTTTGATTACTTTAGGACGCCTCCTTCTTTCATTTGACTAAAACCGGTCGACCCGAACCCTCCGTCTCCGCGTCCGGTTTCATTGAGCTCCTGAACTTCCTCCCAGCTGACTTTATAAATAGGGAAGAAACCCAGTTGGGCAATGCGATCCCCTGGATTTACCACAAAATCACGATCCTGATTGTTCTGGATCAGGCAGATGATCTCCCCCCGGTAGTCGCTGTCAATAACACCGACGGCGTTGGAGAGGGAAATTCCGTATTTTGAAGCAAGTCCGCTGCGGGGAAAGACCAGGGCAACCATCTCCGGATCGGGAATCTCGATAGCGATGCCGGTAGGTATCTTCCCCCTGCCTCGAGCCGGAATAATCAACGGTTCTTCACAGCAGGCGTGAAGATCCATGGCGGCCGAACCCGGGGTGGCATAGGTTGGTAAGGGGATATTCTTCTTTAGAAGCGGTGAGACAATTTTAACCTTAATCGCTAACTTTCTGGAATTCATGGTAAGGTTTCCTCAAGTATTGAAATTTTTCGTTGAAAGGCCCGATGGCCGCCAAGACCATTTTTTCTTCCGCAAACAGTTCACCGGCCACCCGCAAAACTTCTTCAGCCGTTACCATATTTATTCTGGCCACGATCTCCTCCGGAGTCAGCAACTGATCCTCAAAGAGCTCCGTCTTGGCCAACCTGCTCATCCGGTTGCAAGTGCTGTCCAAACTCAATAACAAACTTCCTTTCAACTGCTCCTTGGTTCTGGCCAACTCCGCCTCCGACACCAATTCCCGGCTTATTTTCCGGAGTTCATCCTTGATTAAGACGACCACCTGTTCATAATTCTTGGGGCTGGTACCGGCATAGATCGAGAATACACCGGTGTCTTTATAAGAGGAATGGTTGGAACCGGTTTCATAGACCAAACCCCTTTCCTCCCGTAATTGTTGAAAAAGCCGGGAACTGACACTCCCCCCCAGGAGGTTGTCTAAAACGAAAAGCACGTATTTGTCGGGGCTTTTCCGGCTAACTCCCCTGGTGCCGACAGAAAGGTGAACTTGCTCTGTTTCTTTATTTCTAACGACTAGCTCCGGTTGAAGAGCGGGAATCGGCGGCAGCTCTTTTTGTAAATGTCCTTCCAGGCCGGAAAAACGCTTTTCTATTTCTGTAATAATCTGGTCCAATTGCACATTACCCGCTACTGCAAAAACGATATTATCCGGGGTATAATGTTGTTTCAGGTAATTTAAAATAACCTCTTTATCAATCCGCCGGACTGTTTCCGGGGAACCGAGAATCGGCCAACCCAGAGGATGCCCTTTTAAAACAGCGGCTGTAAACAGATCGTGAATGATTTCATCGGGGGAATCTTCAAAAGACTTGATCTCCTCCAAGACGACCGATTTCTCTTTGGCTATTTCGCAGGGATCAAAAACCGAATCTGTTATCATATCCGATAATAGATCAATCCCCAACCGGAAGTGCTGGCTTAAAACTTTGGCGTAGAAACAAGTGTACTCCTTGGTGGTAAAGGCGTTTAACTGGCCGCCGACCGCATCGATGGTTTCGGCGATCTCCTTGGCGGTCCGTTTATAGGTTCCTTTGAACAGCATATGCTCAATTAAATGGGAACAACCGTTATAATAAGGATTTTCGTCGCGGGAGCCCGTACCGATCCAAACCCCCAATGAAACCGAGTGCACGTTGGGGATTGGTTCACAGATAACCCGCATTCCATTGGTTAAAGTGGCTCTTTGATACATGGTTGCTTCCTTATTTTGGTTTATATTTGCCGGTAAAATAGTTTAACCCTTATTTTGATAAAGCTTCGCGTTAGCGGTTTAAAAATCCTCTTTTTAGTGTTCGGCTTTATTTAAACCAAAACGGGGGAAACAAGAACCATTTAATAACTATAATGCCTGTTCATAACGGTGGTGGCTGGATCTACATAAAGGGTTCCGTCCGGCGACGGCGAATTGGTACTAAGCTCGGCGGAGATTTTTGAAGGGAGTTGCCTATGCAAGGTAATTTATTAACCACAGTGCTTGCGCTAATTTTTTATCTGGCCTCTAGTATATTCGGGGGTAACTCCGCACCCCAGCCGGTCCCGTCGGCTACGACAAATCCCAGTTATTCCCAGACTAGTAACTACCCTCGGGCGGGAAAAGTTGCCGGGAAACAAGCCAGTTTACGGGATAACTATCAAAACGGCTCCTCAATCGCTACTCTTTCCAAAGGCGCCAATCTGTTAGTTTTGGGCGAAAAAGGCGATTGGTATCAGGTCCAAACCGATGACAGCCGTGAAGGCTGGATCCCCAAATGGGCGGTTTCACTTAAAAGCTATTCGTCCGGCATTGGCAACAGCCAAAAGATCATTGCCGGTTATTATGTCGAGAATTATACCAATGATCCGGTAGGTTATCAATCTCTATCACAAAACCTGGGCGCTATCAACATGGTCATTCCCTTCTCTTTTCAGGTTGATCAGTATGGCACCATTAAAAGCAGCCATAATTCCCGCCCTGTGGCCCTGGCTCATTCCGCCGGTGCTGATACTCTAGCGCTGGTCAACAATATTCAGGGGGGTAATTTCAGCGGCAGCACGATCAACCGGATGCTGAGCAATTCCTCCTCCCGCTCCCGGGCAATCAGCGGTATTGTCAGGACCATAGTGGAAAATGGGTATCAGGGGGTTAATATTGACTTTGAAAATGTGCCGGCCGGGGCTCGCCAATATTTGACGGCTTTCTTCCAGGAGTTGGCCGCCGAGTTGCGCCCGAAGAATCTGCTGGTAACGGCGTCAGTTCCCGCTAAAAGCTATGACGACCGTAGTTCCAATCATGGAGGGGCTTATGACTACCGGGCTATTGCTCCTTACCTGGATCAAGTAATGATTATGACTTACGATGAACATTACGCCGGGGGTCCCGCCGGGCCGGTAGCTTCGTATCCTTGGGTTGAGAAGGTTGTCAATTATGCCTTGAATTATTTCCCGAATTCCAAGATCGTTCTGGGAATCGCCGCCTACGGTTACGATTGGAGCTGGACCGGGACTAAAGCTTTGCATTACAGTGCGATTCAAAGTTTAATAAAAAAATACCATGTCATCCCGAAATGGGACGCTAAGAATAAAGTACCCTATTTTACCTATAAAAGCTGGGGTGTAACCCATCAAGTATGGTATGAGAATCGAAACAGCACTGCCGCTAAAGTAGATTTGGTCCGCAATTATAACCTGCGGGGGGTAGCGGTCTGGCGTCTAGGTTATGAGGATCCCGGGATTTGGAGCGCTATTCAGCAACATCTTTAATCTTAAAAACTAAAGCTATTCAAGCCAGTTTAGAATCCAGGAGTCAGGAAGTGTTTACGGCGGGTTTTTAATAAGAAAGATAAGAGAGTATTATAGCTCGACTCGCGGTCCATGATGGACCGGGTCTTAACAATCATCACAGACAGAGCTTGAAGGAATGGATAAACAAAAAGAACCCGGACATTCCGGCTCCTGACTTCTGAACTTAAATAATTAAGTCGGCCCTTCTTTTTATAATACCGATGACACCGTTCCCGGTTCCAGCCCCTTCTTCCTCAAAGATTGAATCAATGTCCTCAATGATGTTTTGGTGGGAGCGGTCGGATGCAAAAGTATAATTCCTCCCGGTTCTATTCTGGTTAGCACCCGGTTTAAGAGAACCTCCGGGGCCGGATTTTTCCAGTCGATAGAATCCACCGACCACATAATGGTGCGATACCCCAATTTACCAGCTGTATTAACTATATTGGCGTTTAACTCCCCATAAGGGGGGCCGAAGTAATTAACCGGTTTTTTACCAGTTACCGAGGTTAAAAGCTCGGTATTCTCCAGAATTAACTTCTCCAACTCCGCCTGATTCATCTGTTCCGGGTGGCCGTGGTACATCCCGTGATTGGCGATTTCATGTCCATCCACGGCTATCTCCCGGACCATCTCAGGGAATAATTTAACCCAGGTGCCGACAAAAAAGAAAGTGGCCTTGACTTTCTCCGCGCGTAAGGTTTTTAACATATCCGGCAGAAACTCTTCGCCCCAGGCCACATTGATAATCAGCGCCACCCGGGGAAATTCTTTCTTCCCATGATAGACAGCTTTAAAATATTCTTCGGATATCGCCGGGGGGAGATTCCTGACCAGTAATTTAAGATCGGCGCCCGGTTCAGCGGTGAATACCCGGTTTACATTTGCGGCAATATCGATCCTTCTCCCGGTTTGAGCGGGAATGATTTCGCCGGATTCTTGAAAATAGTAGGCGTTTCTAGGTTCCCGGTTAATCCGGGCCGCCCAGGCTTTGATGAGCTGCGCCACTTCGCCAGGGAGCAATCCCTGAACAAGTTGACCTTCCAGTTTAACTCCGGGCCGGACTCCCATCAACCGTCTGGCTATCTGCTCCCGGTTGACAAAGACGCCTCCCAGCAAGATTAAAACGATAAATCCCCCGGTTAATATCCGAAGCCTTTTCGGGCCCAAAAAAAACACCTGCATCGATCCCACCCCCATGCATCTGCTATTTCTTTATTCAGGGAAAGGGATGAGTATTACAGGATTAAGCGGAATTCCCCATTACTAACAAAGGAATTTTCAAAATCAGAGAAACCGCGGCTTTCGAAGTATTTTAGCCGTTCCGGAGCATTCCGGCTATTTCGGCGGCCGCCCGCCGCATCACCCCGGGCGGACCGATTTTGGCTTTAACTTCCTGCAGTTCCCGGCGGAGCTCGGCGTTATACCGCGGATCAGTCAGTATCCGGCGTAAGTGCTCGGTTATCTTCGCCCTGGATAAATCCTGCTGCACCAATTCGGGTACAATCTCCCGCCCCATGATAATGTTGGGTAAAGCGATTAAAAACCGTTTACCCCGTTGCGCTTTGGGTCTTAAACGCATGTAAATGAAGAATGATAGTTTGGAGACGCTATAAATGACCACCATCGGGGTATTTAAAATCGCCGCCTCCAGAGTGGCGGTTCCCGAGGAAATAACCGCGCCGTCGACCGCTGCCAGTAGGTCGTAAACATTCGAGGTAATAACCTCCAGGGGAACCTGATATTCCTGGGCTATAGACTCCAACCAGTTCCGATCGATCGAAGCGGCCAGCGGCAGCACCCATTTAATCTCCAGCTCCCTGTTCAAATCCTGGGCCGCTTCCAGCATTACCGGGAGGAGCCTGGCTATCTCCTGCCTGCGGCTGCCGGGCATTAAAGCCACCAATTTTTGTGACTCCATTAGTCCATAGCGCTTACGCAATTCTCCCCGATCCCGCTCTCCTACCCGGTCAATCAAAGGATGTCCTATATATTTGACATTTGTGCCGAATTTACGATAAAAATCGGCCTCGAAGGGTAAAACCGCCAGCAACAGCTTGACTCTCTCCGCCAATTTGACGGCGCGCTCCTCCCAATAACCCCATGCAGACGGTGAGAACATGCAAACGACCGGGATGCCCCTTTTTTGGGCCTCGGCGGCCAATTTAAGATTAAAACCGCCCGAGTCCAGCCAAATCATTATGTCCGGCGGCCGTTTCTCCCATTCGCCGCTGATCTCCTTGATTAGGGCGGTCATTTTCCCGAGATTTTTGAAGACTTCCACAAACCCGATGGTGCTCCGTTTGGTAGGGTCAAATAAAACCTCCATTCCGGCGGAGGCCATCCGCTCCCCACCGAGTCCGTAAAAACGGGCATCCGGTAATATCTTTCGAAGCTCGTTGATTAATACCTCCCCGTGCATATCCCCGGAAAATTCACAGGTTGACAAGAAAATAAGCGGTTGATTCATCAGATCCCCCTGCCTAGACTGTAGTTAAACAAGGTATTTCCTATTTTTAAGCTTGCTTGGCATTAATGGCGAGGCTGAAAAAATTGGAATGTATATTGGTATAATTCGCTAAAAAAGGTCCCCTCCCTTTTTAACTAATCGATTTCCTTGAACGAAAAGTAAGCGAAGCCTTTTTTTAAGGCCACCGTCTCCAACTGCAGCGGCAAACCTTTTAAAAGCGAAAAACTCAAAGGCACCTGATTGCCGGCAAACCGCAAAAAGTCTTTCGGAACCTCCCGCCCGGATATCGTTAATCTGGTGGGATAGAAACGGAGGTCCTTGGGGCTAATTATATTCAGTCCCCCGGCTATTTGGACAGGGACCACGGTCCCGAACACCGGAGCCTGCCCAGCCAAGATCAGTTCTCCGGGGAGAATATCCACCGCCGGTTTAAACTGAGGGTAAGATAAATTAAGATAGTCGCTGAAAGCGGCTGCCGTAACAACGGCCTCCGCTTTGGTGGCGTTGATTTTTTTTATCTCCAAACGGCTTTCTTTCAATAATAGCGGCAGGTTAAAGGTAAATCCCCGGTTGTCCAGGTTCAAGCTGGCAAAACGCAGGTTGCTCAAAAGGCAATTCTTCGCCCGCACCCGGACATTTCTGATTCTGCCCTGGGAAAGATCGTAGAGGCTAAGCCAATTGAGATCGGCGGCAATCTTGACTTGCGGGCCAGCCCCCCATCCCAGGCTCTCCTTGAGTGAAGCCCGGACCCAATAGTTAAGCCAGCCTTCCAAAGCCAAGACCAACAGGAAAATTCCGCCCAGGCTTAGAATAGTGACCCTGACCGCTTTAAATTTCAAATAATTTTCAATGAGGAGACGCGCTTTCTTTAAATCGGGCAAGCTTAACCACCTTTTTGGCGACTGCTCTTTCGTACTATTATTACCATTGCTTATATTTTGTGTTGGGACGTTATTTAAAAATCAAAACCAATACCGCGACTGCGGCTGCGATGTTGCGTTGGAGTTTTAAAGACTTAATCTCCCGTTGAATCTTCTTTTCATAGTCGGCCAATTTTCGATTGTTCTCCTTCAATAGCTCATGGGCTTCCTGGAGTGCTTTTTTCAGTTGAGCCGATTCGGCGCTGACTTCGGTCAATTTCCGGGTCAGGCTTTCCAGTTCGGTTTGATACTCCCCCAGCTTGATTTGGGCCGCCTCCAGTTCGGTATGGGATTCATCCAGAGACTCGGTTAATTGCTGGTTTAATGCTTGCAACTTGTTGTTGATCTGGATGATTTTATTCAGTTCCTTCTCGGTTGCTTGATATTTGATCGCCGCTTGAGCTGCCGTTGCACAGGAAAATAGTAAAATCAACAAAACAAAAAATCCGGTATATTTCGTAAAACTATTCGTCTCTTGTTTCTCTGCCACCAACTCATAGTTTTCCATAATCTTTTTAAACTCGGTCCACTGCTTGTCCAATTGAATCCGGGAAAGGATCAGGAAGACGATGGTAATAACCGGGGCGATGCTGATGACGATTGTTGTATATTTTTTTGAATTGCATGTTGAGGGGCCTCCTTAGGGCATCTTTTCCTTGATGGTCTAGTCAGAATATAACGCTACATTCCTTTATAAAATCCTTCAATTGAGGTTCATTCAGTCCTACGCCCAGCACCCCGTCTAACCGTTTCACAACCCGGCCGTCTTTAAAAAAGAGGACTGTCGGCACTACCTCAATCATATATTTATCGGCGACCAGCTCCTGATCATCCTGAACCATTAGAAAATTACCCATCGCCTCCCGGGCATAACGCTCAAAAACCGGCAGGAACCGCAGGCAAAAAGGGCACCATGACGCATAAATCAAGGCGAACAGTCTATTCTTGGCTTGTAGAGCATCATTTAATTCACCTTCACTTTTGATTTGAGCCGTCTTACCATTAATCATCATTTTCCTCCAAGTCTTAAAATCGAATAAGATTTTCCGGAACCCATAAAACAATTGATATAACTGAATTTTTCAAATTACCGGGCCAGAGCTTTCCCTCCGCTTAGGACGGGCCGTAAATGACCCGGCTACAAGATATAAGCCATCCCAAAGCAAGCAGGATTTGTTCATAAACCTGGACGACTTTTTTATTAAAAATAGGAATGCCAGATTTTTAATAACAAAATAAAAACAGGCTGATGGATCAGATAAATTGCCAAAGAGTTTTTCCCCAGGCAGCATAAATATCTAACCGGGGAAAAGCGTGATAAGTCGGATATCTTATACCTCCGGCCTTCAGCCGAATACAAAACATTCCCCAGAAAAAGGCCGAATAAAACCACCCCGAACCAAGGGAAAACCGGGAAATAATCGATGCTGTAAAAGTCCCCCGGCCGAAGCCCCGCCCAGAGTAACCAGGGGGCAGGAAACTGAAGACTGTTAAATTGCCGGCCGATCAGAATCGCCATGACCCCGAAGAATAAATTCCCCAAGCGTAAAGTCAGAAAAGGGTAACTAAGAATAACCGCCGCGCCAATCAAGTGGAGTACTCCGAAGCGAACGAACCCTTCTCCCAAGTAAAGCTTAGTAAGAATGGTAATTACCATCCCCAGGGAAACAGTGGTTAATCCTCTCTTCAAATGATGCTTGAAAGGGCTTCGGTTATTATCATTCTTTGACTTCCCGTTGGAAAACCGGCTTAAGGTTAACGAGACACCAACCAACAGCAGGAAAAGAGAGGCCGTAATCCTTTGCCAAAAAAACCACAAAGTCCAATTTAACTTAAAATTGGACACCTGTAAAAAAACGAGATCATCACACCAATGCAAGGTTAGCATGAGAACTGTCGCCAGCCCCCTGGCGAAGTCTATTTCCCAGAGACGTTCCAGTCCGGCCTGTTTTGTCTTCATAAAACATAGGGTATCCGCAAACTTGCCATTTAACCGCCGCGAAGCAAACTAACGTTTACTGCTTACAGATCTTCCCCCGGTAAGGCGCTGACTATAAACAACGTCAGATCTTTCTCCAAGTCCTTGACAATAGGCTTCTCCAGTTTGTTTCCGGCGCCGTCAAACATTACCCTTATAACCGGTCTGGCTAAAAGCTCCTTGTTAATCTGAACCACTGTGGCCTTCTCCCCGGTATTCAGCAAAACGCTTGTCCCTATTAAAAATGGAGTGACGTTTTCTAAAAATACCCGGCTCAATTCGGGATCAAAGTGAGAACCGCTAAAATCGCGGATATATTCGATCACCTCGTGGGGCATCATTTTCCGCCCATTTATACCTTCACTGATTAAAGTTTCGTAGGTGTCGGCCAGGGCGACAATCCGGGCATACTCATGAATCCGCCCACCTTTTAATCCGGCGGGAAAACCGGATCCATCATACCTTTCATGATGTTGCAAGGCGATATATGGTATGCCGGTATTCCGTTTCAAGGCCCACAATTTTTCAAAACCGAACTGGGTATGTTGGGGCATGATGGCATCGTATTCGGGAGTACCCTTGGACCCGGCATCGATTCTGTACCTTTTGGCAAGTTCCACTTTACCCAAGTCCACCAGGAGGGAGCCCAGCCCGAGTTCTTTCAGACACTCAGGGGAATAACCAATTGAAGCGCCGGTAAGTACCGACAGGAGTCCTACGGAAGCACAATGAGGGAAGGTATTGTCATCCAGGGCCTGAATGGTCGCCAGATTACTAAGTAAATCATTGTCCGAAACCAACTCCTCAAAGGTAGCCCTGGTGATCTCCAGAACCTGCTTGGAAATCAGGCCGGTACGGATGCGGGATAAAGTTTGATCCATCAGTTGCAAAAGCTCTGTTTTCGCTTGCTGACATCTTTCCGGCGTCACCTCAAAAAGCCTTTTTCTCTTTTCAGTATCGGCCTTAAGCTGTTCAATTTTATGGTCATCAAGGTTTTTGGGTGATTCCTGGTCAAGCGGGGCGCCCGGTTCCATCTTTTGCCGGCCGCGCCTCCCAAACCAGCTTTTTTTACTTGCCGGTTGCCGGGGTTTACTGTCGCTTTGATGCTGAATCCGGTGAGAATGACGGTTCTTCTCTTGTGGTTCCGGGTTTGTAATAATCCGCTCGCGGGGCAAAAGCTGTTTTAAAAGGGAATTAGCTTCCTGCTCCCCTGTTTCTTTTGGGGTCACCGGATTGATTTTATTATTGCGCTCTTCAGGTGAGTCACAGAAAACTTCATAATTTACGGTGCTGCTGGTCCGGTTTACCGGATTATTTAAAAAACCGGCCATTTTTTGAGCGAATAACCTGGTGAATTCGGGGTCGAAACAACCGCCGCTGCCCTTGATGATGTAATCAATAACCTGTTCCGGGCTTTCTTTTTCCCCTCTTTCATTCGGATGATGGCTATAAAAGCAATCAGCTATGGCGGTGATCCTGGCGTATTCATGAATCTCGACGCCCTTTAAGCCCTGGGGAAAACCACTGCCGTCATACTTCTCGTGATGCTCCAGGACTACCCGGGCCGGTATTCGGTAATCACCTTTAATTGTCAAGAGCTTTTCAAAACCGAGCTTCGGATGTTGCTGCAGTTCCGGGCTATCCTGCAAAGCCAATGGATTAATGCCCCCCACTCTTTGGTTTGGAAGGGCCGTTTGCCCGAGATCGATCAAGATGGCGCCGGCGCCCAATTCCTGCAGTTGCGGAAGGCCATAACCGGCGAAAGAGCCGATGAGCATTGCCAGAATACTTACTTTCACACTATGCTCGAAAACATCCCCGCTCATTACCTTAATCTCGACCAAACCGGCCAGGATATTCTTATCGGTCAACAGTTGACTGATAATGCCGCTAATTGTTTGTTTTAGTGATTCCGGAAAATCTTCGCCGGTGAAGTCAGCCAGGAATTGGTCGGTTATTCGTAAAGTGGCCTCTTTAACCTGCCGGAGCAGCTTTTCATCGATCTCCACCGAATCCCCCCGGCTATCTTGAACGTAAACGGCAAAAATCCCCCAATCCTGAAGCCGCTTGGCATAGTTATGTCTCAAGGGAGCGCCTTTGGCCAACAAGACGTTACCCTCCCTGGCGTAAGCGTTTTTAGCCAAGATCATCCCGTCGCTGATATTGTCCAAGGCTAATAATTTCATGATTTCACCTGTATTTTACTATGGAAGGATATTTTCTCTTTTATCCTAATTCTTGGAATGTATCCGTTTTCCTGCCGGTAGGATACTAAAGAATATAGTAAATTCTTAATGGTTTTGATCCCATGAATGGGGCTATAACCGTTGAGCCGGGTTCAGCCGGGTTGATAAAAATAATGCTTGGCCGTGTGAGTTTGGCCAATACCTAGGAAGGGTGCGAGTTTGCGTCGATCCAAAGCAAACCCCGCGGCTGGCTGGCTCCCGGATGTCTAGCACCGTTTAGAATAAAACCTTGGTTCCCAAGAACACGGTGTAACGGTCTCCACCAAACGTAGCCTCGGTATTTTCATCCCCCAAATTAGTGTCGACATGAAAATCAATGGTAAGATTGGTGATAGCCGGTTTATAAGTGACACCAGTGGTGAGCCTGGCCGAATGGTCCACCAGATTGCTAAGAGCATTGATATTTAAAGTGAGCTCCGGTATTAAAAATTTGGCTACCGAACTAAAAACCGCCAGATAATACCGGCTGTTCATGAAAGGCTGATATACACTTAGAAAATTAGGTTTGGCCCCTGGGTTGCCGGCGAGTTTTGACAAGATGTTTTGGTTATATCCGGCGGCGTTGTAAAAAAACTCGCCGGTTAGGTTTATCCGGTCTTTATAATTCCCGAGATCAAAAAACTTGGTAAATCCCAGACTGACCCGGGGATTCCAATCACCGGTTTCATCCTCAAGCGTCAAGGTATCATAATTCATCGTCCGTTGATTGCCCCCGGGCATTAGAGCCACTTCGCCCCGGACATCGACATCCCCCAACCGGCCGCTGAAATCATACCCGTACACCGGTTTAAATCCTTTCCGCGCCACAGCGGAGACCGACATTTCGGTATTGCCGACTAAAAATTCATACTTGCCGGCGAGGGAGACATTGTCGAGTGTGCTGGCTTCATTCATGCCCACAAAGAAATAGACATTTTTCCTTGTTCCGAAAGGCAGTTGAACTTTCTCGCCGTAAGTCCCTTCCCTTATTTTCTCAAGATCCGAAAAATCCTTTTTATCGATGTTGATCAGGTCCGTCGGATTCCAAAAATAGCCGGCCCCCCATTTTAAAAGCTGTTTCCCGGTCCGGAAGTAGACCCGGTTATTTAAATTAGTATCGATAAAGAATTCGTTGACAGTATAAGCGGTGTAACTTTTGGTGTCGGCTGGAAGGCCCATAAGGCTTTTTTGGGCCCCGGTTAAGGCCGGATAATAAGTGGAGTTAAAGCTTAAAAAACCCTTCACACCTTGCTTTAAACGGACATCCAGGAAAAAATCGGCCGCAATCTGGTTTGCAAGCAGATCTTGGTCCTGCCCCCCTAAACCAGTCCAATCGTAGTCGGGATTAAAGTTAATATAAAATGTTTCAGCGGCGAACTGCCCGGAGAACCCGATATGGTTCTCCTTTAACTCTTCACCGGTGTTGTCGTTCACCACCTTCTCCTGGCTGACGACGGTATCGCCCCCGGAAAAAAGTTCATCTTCATTTATGGTTTGATCTTCCGCCAGGGCCGGCCAGGCTTGAGCCAGTAGTCCACCGGCGCTTACCAACAGACAAAGCAGAAAAATCCGCAGTTTCATTGAAGCCCCCCTCGTATAATAATTTTTGTAAGGTTTAATAAAACCGATTTCCAATCGCAATGCGTTTTAAGTTGTTTGAGTCTGCTATTTGCTCAGATTTTCCAGATAAGCTTTGGTAAACACATAATCATCGATTTTCTTAAGGCTAATGTTGTTGATCTCAACCAGGCTTTTGTTGCCTTTTTCGAATTCATCGATAAACATCATTTTAACGGCTAAGAATTTTCCTTCGATTTCGGTATATGTCAAATAATAGGCCGTCTGCATTAAGGTGCCGCTCAATGAATAGCTCTGGGCTTTCAGGGGCAAATAGTTATCCTGCCTGACCCATAAAGTGACTTTTGGATAAGAGACATCATCAATCTTGGCTTCCAGGTTGAACTGGTAAACCGGAATATTACCCAGCTTCGTCTCGGTAATAACTTCCTTGCCTGTTTTATCGACCGCCGGTTTATACATTTCAGTCAGTTTTTTATCCTCAAAGTCCTGCCCCTTGGCGTCGGTCCCGGAAATATTCTCGTCCCTGTTGATATGCTGGAAGGTCCGGGTATTTTGCCGGTACATCCAGAAATTATCATCCTGGCGCAAGTAGCCGTTGCCTTTCTCCACTTCCGGGGCGGTCATCACTATTAAAAACGATTTATCCGAGTCCCGGCGGTAATAAATACATTGGTAAAGCTTGGTTCCTTCACCGGTTTTCTGCTGGGTGATACTCACTTTGGCGGTGCCGTCGGTTTTTAATTCGGTAAGGTAATCAATCTGTTTCAAGATCTCATTGACCTTTGGCGCCGCCAATACCTGACTGGACGCTATTAATAAGCCCGCGATTAAAAATGCTGTTATCTTCCGATTCACTTGAGTTATACCTCCTGTAGTCTTCTAATTTCTTAAATTATTCATAATGCCGTAAAGCCTCAACCGCATGAAGATTAGCGGCGCGTTTTGCCGGGAAATAAGCCGTCACCCCGGTAATTGCCATGATCAGAATAAAATTGGCCATGATCCCCAGAGGATCCAGCTTGAAGAATAAATGTTTTTCCTTGAGAATCATGCTGAAGGCGTTATTGACCTGGAATGTAACCGAGCTTAAGATTTGCATCACTATTACCCCGGCGATGATCCCCACCAGACAGGCTCCAGCCGTCAACAACAATGTCTCGGCAATGAACTCATTGCGAACATCCTTTTTTTGCATGCCGATGGCCCTGACTGTACCGATCTCGCGGGTTCGCTCCCTAATAGTCATCCGCAGGGTATTCACCACGCCGATTAGAATAATGAAAAAGAGTATCAACACTGCAATGATTGTTATCAGATTGAGGACGCCTTCTAATTTTAAAATGTCGCTGGCTCCCTCATACATGGTGACGAGGTCCATTTTGGTTTGGTCGGTTTTAACCCGGCGTTCATCCTTATATTTCTTCTGCAGCGCTTCGCTGTCGGCGCTTCGCGGCAGCAACTTCCACTCAGTGGCCATCGCCTGGTAGAGAGGGTCGGTGGCGCTGATATAACCCCAGTCGTTCCGGGCCGGTAAAAACCGGTCATAAAGATTGTAAACTCTCTCCCCGTTCACCAGGATAACATTTCCCCCCAATTTGGCGGGAGAGTCGTAGATGGCGCTGACTTTAAAGGTCACTTCATTTACACCCCTGAATTTGGTGGGGTATTGAAAACGAAAGTCCCGGCCCACCTGCAAATGGAGTTTCGCCGCCAATTGCCGCGGGAGCATGACGCCATCCTTGGCCAGGCCGTCCTGTAACTTACCACTGACGATCTGAAGGTTCCGGCTGATAATCTGTTTAGCCTTGTCATCATTTTGAAAAGCCAGTACCCGGCATTCCCTCCCGGCGGCCTTGCCCTCGATCGCGATAATACCCGGCTTTAATTTTTGTTGGAGGAGGTCGGCATATTTTTTAGCGTTCAATTGGGGATTTTTTAAAGTCAGTTGCAAGTTTGCCGATTCCCAGGGTTTATAACCAAGTAATTTTTTGACCCGTTCGCCGTCCATAAAAGCGACGATGTCCATAAAACTGTTATTAGCGTTGGCAATGGCGATTACCGTTAGTTTGGCGGCTTGAATCTGGCCGGTCACCATCGGCAGCCGGACTCTGATTTCATCATAAAGTTTTACATTTAAAGACTTGGCTTTTGACTGGGAGACGATCACCGGATATTCGATATCCTTCCGGAAATAGTCGTCAAAATTTCCCTCAACCAGGGTAAAAAAGCCTTGAAAGAAATCTTTCTTATCCTTCTCAGTTCTTAAAGTGACGCCGACCACCACCATGTTGTCGGCCTCGCCGTTACCGATGGCCTGCCCGAACATGCCCAAAGTTTCTTCTATAGAAACGAGGTCTTCTTTTTTGACATTCTCCCGGACAATCTTCATAATCCGTTCTTTATCGGGGATCAGCCCCACATAAGCGCTGTTCCCCGGATGGCTTTGAACAACCAAATGGCCGAAGGCGTAGGAGACCACATCGTTTATTAATACATCCACCATTCCGTGGGAAAATGAGTTGGCAATCACCAGGATCATCATTCCAAAGGAGATCCCGATGCCCAGTAACAAGTTTCTTCTCTTTTGCCGGAATAGATTCCGTAGACTTAACCTTAAAATCAGACCCATAGGTCCACCTCCATAAGTCATCCTGATAAACCGGGCGATGACGCCGGATGCCGGTGATCATTCCCTGGCGATTGCATCCAGCGGGACAATTTTCCCAACCACCCGCAACGGATATAGAACTGAAAGCATTGTGACTATGCCCAACTCCACAATGCCCAGCAGTAAATCGGGGGCGGTAAATAACGGACTTAACCTGTCTCCGCCATATACTAACTGGAGAATTTCATTGGTAGTCGTGATACCGATAGCTTTAATTATGTAAATGAGGACTATCCCAACTATGATCCCTATTCCTCCGAAGAAAAACGAGAGAAGGCCGGTTTCGTAGACGAACATCTTCCGTAAAAACCCTTTACGGGCGCCGATGGCTCTCATCATCCCGATTTCCGGCACCCTTTCGATGGCGGCCATACTTAAGGTATTCATGATAATGATGATGGCCACGAGGAAAATAAACATAATAAAGGTGTTTAAAGCCGCTTTCACCATAACCGCCATGCTGCCGATGGTCCCCACCGCGTTTTTCCAGCTTACCGCCCGTACATTTAAGTTGTTTTCCTTGAATGTCCGGTTCAAATCAGCTAAAGTTTTAGTTGGAGAGGCTCCGGGTTTCAGTTTAAGGAAGACCAAATTATATGACCCGGCGTCAGGATTATATTTTACCGCTTTCTTCCGAAGCGCCGCCTGAATTTCTTTGATAGAATAATTAGCCTCCGATAGCGCGGTATTATCCATCATATTGTCGGCGGAGAAAAGCTGATCCAGATTGTCGTTTTCCAATAAGGCCTTTTCTTGCTTGGGCACTTCCGCCTTGGTATCGGCCCCGGTTACATAGTTATGGGCCTCCCGGAAAGATTCAATGTCGACGATACAATAAATGCCCCAGATCTTATTCAAAGACTTATATTTAACGATGCCTTTGACCGGAACCCGGATATCCATGGTGGAATTGGAAGTGCTGGCTCCCATAAACACCAGGTCCTGCCGGGTGTCGAGCGTGGCGATGCTTTTTACGGCATCAGCGGGCAGCGTTTCCGGATCCAGCTTACCGCCCTCCGGTATAATCCAGAAATTCATATAATCGTAAGCTTGTTTTCTGGCTTCCTCGGATACAAGCACTCCTCTTTCACCGGGGTTGAACATTCTCCCCTCGGTAATCCGGATACTATCCGGAAACATCCGGCGGTACTTGGCGATGTCCACTCCCAAAAGCATGATATGGCCCATTTCCGAGCCGGAATTGAATACAAAAACCAATCCGGCGGTAGCCGGTAAAAATTCTTGAATAACATTCTTCCTGGCAAGCACTTTTTTGGCGGCCTCGAAATTCTTAATCACTTTCAAAGGTTTTCCGCTCATCATATCAAACAAGACGTCGTCCTTTTCCTGTTCATCGGAGATCACCACGATATCGCCGGTGAACAGGTTAATGATATTGTCGGAGAGTCCTTTTTCCATACCGGAGATCATCCCGTTGCCGACGGTCATTAGGACGGCGCCGAAAAACAGAATCACTCCGATGACCAGACTCTTTCCTTTGTGCCGCCAGAGATTGCGCCAGGCGATTCTAAATGCCAGTTCCATGCCCATCACCCCTGTCCGACGATTTTACCGTCTTTAATTTTGACGATATTCTTGGCATACTTTAAGACATCCGGGTCATGGGTGGAAAAGATAAAGGTGGTCTTTTCCATTTCATTCAAATCCCGCATCAGTTTTAAAATCGACTCACTGGTTGCCGAATCAAGGTTGGCGGTTGGTTCGTCGGCCAGCACGATATCCGGCTTGGTCACCAACGCTCTGGCTATGGCTACCCGTTGCCGCTGCCCACCGGAGAGCTCCGCCGGTTTATGCTCGATATAATCCTCCAGCCCGACCTCCCTGACCAATGCCTCCACCCTGGCGTCAATCTCCGCTTTTTTATGCTTTTTCATCAATAATAAGGGGAACTCCACGTTTTCCCTGACATTAAGCACGGGGATCAGATTAAATGTTTGAAAGATGAACCCGATCTTTTGCAGGCGCAGGTCGGTCAGTTTTTTGTCGCTTAACGCCGTGATCTCTTCACCATGAACCCTGACGCTACCGGAAGATGGAGTATCGATACAGCCTATAATATTCAGCAGAGTAGTCTTCCCGCTTCCGGAAGGACCGATAATCGAAAGAAAAGCTCCTTCCTCCACCTGGAAATCTACACCCCGCAAGGCATGGACTGTGGTCTTCCCCAGCGGATAATCTTTTTTAACATCCTTGACTTCGATGACATTCATGGCCAAACCCCTTTCCATAATAGTTCGCTGGAATTGAAACCCTAAAAAAGCAACCTATATTAATCTTGGAAAATTTTACATTTTCAGGTTACTAAAATAGTATATTTGATCTAAGTGAATTATAGTTTAAAGAAGCTTTACAAATGGGTTACAAGTAACTAAGGATTTTCAGATTCAACAATATAACGGATGACCACTTCAGTTTATTTCATTCAATGATTCTGAACTTTCCGATTTACCGCTAGATACCTAAAACAACCTTATTTTTTCATTTGCTTTGCTATGATTATTGCGGAAATTTTCCCAATTGACATCGGCTGTTCTTCCCAGTCCGGAAGAAAAAAGGGAGGAAAAAAAGCTCCTCCTTAAGGATGATTCTAAAACCGCCGGCAATTTTCCGCTGTCGTAGAAGTTATTTCGCTTCTTCTCAAGAAAATAATAGCCCCTTCTTTACAGGACAGCAGGTAAAAGCCAACCATTTCCAAAAACTCTCCCTTGAAAATGGGAGAAAAATTTGGGATAATTAGCGATATTATAAACAGGGAATTGAAAAAGAAAACTAAATCGACCTTTCTTTAGACGAGGAGGAACCAATGAAAAATCTACATGTTTCCCAGCAACGTTTGATTACCGCGCCTTTAATCAGTGCCCTTATCTTTTTTGGATTACTGTTTTCTATGGTTTATCCTGCTATGGCCGCGCCGTTTTTGGATGATCCCGAGAAAATAGGTTTATTTATTACTTATGACACCATCAACAGCGGTTCCTATAAGGACCATGATATCAAATCTCAAAACGTAACCGATTTCGGAATCGCCGTTCCAATTAATAATGGTACTGCGGGTTTCCGGACCTCTTTGAACCGGGACGACAGCTATTGCTTTTATGAAATTTTCGCGAGTTGGTCAGGACGGAAAAATCTAATTTCAGAAGTAACGTTTACCCGTCTTAATGATGACGGGGACTTGCTGCATTTGGGGGTTCACCGTAAATTACCGATAAATATTGAGAATCTAACCGCCTATCTTGGCCCGGGGGCCTCCGTACTTTATATTCCTTCGGGTAAGATTTCCGAAAGCCATATGGCGTTTTCAATATTTTTGCAAGGAAAGGCCAATTACCACCTTACCGAGAACCTCTTTGTTTACGGGACCGGGTCATACGACTTCAACATTAACGCCGGCAGTTACGAATTGGGCTTGGTATTTACATATTAAGAGTTTTTACTAAAGTATCCGGAGATAAATTAAAAGCCGGTACCGGGTGGATTTTACTTAGGTATCGGCTTTTTGCTATTGATTTGATTAACCGGAATTAACCGGTTTCACTGCATTTTGGCGATAATGGCCTCGGCCATCTCTTTGGTGCCCACCGCGGTCGGATCGTTACGATCGGCTTTCATATCATAAGTTACGGATTTACCTTCGGCGATCACGGCTGCTACCGCTTTCTCCAACCTGTCGGCCGCTTCATTCTCGCCGATATGCCTCAACATCAACATTCCGGAAAGGATCAAAGCGGTGGGATTGACCTTATTCATCCCTTTATATTTTGGCGCCGAGCCATGGGTCGGCTCAAAAAGGGCTACCCCATCGCCGATATTGGCCCCGGGAGCGACCCCCAGACCGCCTATCAGGCCGGCGCAGAGATCGGACAAGATATCTCCGTAAAGATTGGGCATCACCAGGACATCGAAATTCTCCGGCCGCTGGACCAGCTGCATACACATGGCATCGACCAGCACTTCCTCGTAGCCGATCCTGCCCTCATAGTCTTTGGCAATTTCCCTGGCTACCCGGTAAAACAGCCCGTCGGTAAATTTCATAATGTTGGCCTTGGTAACGGCGGTAACCCTCTTTCTATTGTTAGCCATTGCATAGTCGAAAGCGTATTTGACGATCCTTCTACATCCGGTGATTGAAAGCGGCTTAATAGAAATAGCCGCATCATCCCTGATTTTCCCTTTAGCCATGCCGATAATTTGATTGGCTTCGGGACTGCCGAGATCAAATTCCACCCCGGCATATAAATCTTCACTGTTTTCCCGGATCATTACTACATTAATGTCCTGATAACGGGAGCGGACTCCCGGGTAGGACTTGCATGGCCTTACGCAAGCATATAATTCCAAGGCATGGCGTAAAGCTACATTGACACTGCGGAATCCAGCGCCGATCGGCGTGGTAATCGGCCCTTTTAAAGCTACTTTATTGCGGCGGATTGACTCCAAAACCGCTTCCGGGAGCGGCGTGCCGTACTTCTCCATTACGTCCACACCGGCGTCATGGACCTCCCAATCAATTTTAACTCCGGTAGCCTCAATAACCCGGCGAGCGGCGGCCGTTAACTCGGGACCCGTGCCGTCTCCGGGGATTAGGGTAATCGTGTGCGCCAATGATTTCTCTCCTTTGCTTTGATTCTTAAAATGCGGCTATTTGGAACTAAAGGTTCAGGTATCAAGGGAGAACCCGGTCTTAAATAGCTACGTTTGAAACTAATTTCAGGATTCGACAAAACCGGCCTAAAACTCCTGCCCGTTTCCGAAGAATACAAAATACGCGGCCCCGATGTCAGTATCCTTTAGCCTCATTGAGGTTGACATTTTCCTCCCAGACCCAATCGGCCACTATATATTCCGTGTAGCGGCCGACATCTTCCCGGACAATAACTTTTTGAATCCCGGCGTTGATAATCCACCGGGTGCACATGCGGCAGGGCTTGGTGTTAGGAGTGTATTTCCCGGTTTTTGCGTCTATACAGGCCAGATAAAGGGTTGAGTCAAGCATGTCTAAACGGTCGGCGTGAATAATCGCATTCGCTTCCGCATGAACGGAGCGGCAGAGCTCGTAACGCTCCCCCGGCGGTATCTGCGCGGCCTCTCTGGGGCAATAACCCAAGTCGCAGCAGTTCTTGGTGCCTCGTGGGGCACCGACATACCCCGTACTGATGATCTGATCATCGCGAACGATAACGGCGCCGAATTTCCGCCGTATGCAAGTGCCTCTCTCCGCCACTTGGGCGGCAATGTTCAAGTAATATTCTTCTTTGGAAGGTCGCAAATTTACTACCTCCTGTCGCTTTGATAACCGGCCAGCACCTGTCGGAACAGTGACAAATATTCTCCGGCGATCTTCGGATACGAATATCCGGCGGCGGTTAGGCGAGCCTTTTTTTGAAAGTCCCGGTAACGCTGTTCATCAAAGATCAGGTTTAAGACAGCTTCACTGATCGCCCCGATCTTCTCCGGTACCAGTAAACCGTTTTCTCCATGGATGATGGTGTCGTTGGCTCCAGCCGCTCTTACCGCCACTATGGGCAATCCGGAAGCGAGGGCTTCCAATTGAGCCAGCGGTTTTACCTCGGTGGTGGAGGTCATCACAAAAAGATCGGCCGCCGCCAAATAATGGGGAACCCGCTCCGGCTCAACCAAACCGGTAAAGATGACCTGGTCCTTCAGGTCTAAATTACCGGCTAATCTGATCAGATTATTCAGCTCCGGGCCGTCCCCGACAATCATCAATTTTAATGAACCGGGGGCGGTTTTAAGGAGCATCGCCCGGAAGGAATGCAATAAGAGGCCGAGGTTTTTTTCCGGGGCGATTCGCCCGATGTTGATCAGTAATTTTTCCGCGCCAAGATGGTATTCTTGACGGATCGCCGCCCCGTCCTTCCCCGGGAACCGGCTTAGATCAACCGGGTTGGGAATGACCCGGATCGGATTGGTCACACCATAACCAAGTAAAATTTGGCGGGCCGATTCCGACGGGGTGGTTACCTGGTTGACAGCCTGGCTAAACCTTTTTACTTGCCGCCTGGTAACCCAGCGTACAAAACTCCCGGGCAAAGGCAGATAATGAGTATATTGATCATATTGGGTGTGAAAAGTGTATATTACCGGAACTTTCCTTCTACGGGCTATCCTTAAAGCAACCGGACCAAGTACGAAAGGATGATGGCTGTGGAGCAGATCCAATTTTAAACCGGCGATTATCCGTTGAATTCGGGGCGAAAACGGAATCGCCACCGGATACTTCACTTTACGAGTGAGATCGATGGCCGGATACCGGAATATCCCCTCTTCTTCATCCTGAAAGTCTTCGAATCCGGGAGCAAAAACATATACCTCCTGTCCGGATTCTATAAAGCCTTTTCGTAGTAAACTAACGGCTCCAACCACCCCGTTGACCATAGGATGATAACAATTGGTGAAGATTCCGATCCGCAAATTAAGCCTCCTGGCGTAAGATAATTAAAGCAGGAAGTCCGAAACCAACCCTATATTCGTACTTTCCCTTCAATTCGTTATTACTTCGGCACGCGTCCTAAAATTCCTCCCTTTTGGAAAGTTAATCCAAATGGGGGCATTTGGTTGACAAAAGCATTTTCCTATATTACACTCAAAGTTAGTCTTTGATTACCCTATTGCTATCACATTTTGGCATCAATTTAATATATCATCCGTTGCAACAGGAGGAAACCATGAAAGCCCTAGCCTTACTATCCGGAGGTTTGGACAGCACCCTGGCTATTAAAGTTGTTCAGGAAGCCGGGCTTGAAGTTGAAGCAATCAACTTTACCAGCCCGTTTTGCCGTTGTTCCGGAGCTTCAGGTGGTTGCGGAGCGGCCGCCAACGCCGCCAAACAATTAAATATCAAGCTTCATTACAAACAATGCGGTGATGAATACTTACGTATAGTGGAGCAGCCGCCTCACGGTTACGGTAAACGTCTAAATCCCTGCCTTGATTGCCGGATCTACAAATTTAAACTGGCCAAGGAGAAAATGGAGGAAATCGGCGCCTCCTTCTTGGTAACCGGGGAAGTAATCGATCAACGCCCCAATTCCCAACGGCGGGATGCCTTGGACATTGTCGAACGGGACTCCGGTTTACGCGGATACATCCTGCGCCCGCTCTGCGCCAAACATTTACGGCCAACCATTCCGGAGGAGAAGGGATGGATAGACCGCAACAAACTCCTTGATTTTAAAGGACGCGGACGCACGCCGCAGATTAACTTGGCTGAGGATTATGGGATTACTGATTACCCTTGCCCGGCCGGCGGTTGTTTGCTGACTACAGAGGAATACAGTTTAAAAGTCAAGGATCTGCTGGAATACGAAGGCCGCTTGTCCCGGCGCTCAATCCGCCTGCTCAGTTTCGGCAGGCACCTCCGGCTGAGTCCGGCTGCTAAGATAATTATCGGGAAAGATCAAACTGAAAATGAGGCCTTGAAAAAAATTGCCAGTCCTGAAGATATTCTTTTGGAGTTGAGCGATTTTGCGGGTCCAGTGACCATGTTCATCGGCGCTCCGGATGAGCGAACCCTAAATTTGGCTGCTTCGATTACAGCCGGTTACGCCCGGACCAACGATGCCGGTTCTGTTAAAGTTCAAGCGACACGGGCTACCGAACAATGGGGGCTTCTGGTTCAGCCTTTGCCAAGGGAAGAAAGCCGGAAATACTTCATCTATTAAACGTCTTTCTCATTGCTGTGGTCATTGCCGCCCACATGCCACCACCAGAAGCGATCAAAAAGCTCTTCCCGGATCAAGGTTAAATTCTGGAACAACCTGATGCTGAAGGCGACCACCGCTCCAAGGTAAATATCGATGCCCAAGATATCCCCTAAATAAGCGAGTAAAGCGGCTAAAGCGGTATTAGTAAAGAAACTGGTCATGAATTTGTAAAAAACGAATTTCTGCCCCAATTGAGCGCGTAAACCGCCGAAAATCGCATCTAAAGCCGCTAAAATTGCAATAGCGGTATATTTTACATAATTAATCGGAATATCATAAGGTAAAACAATTCCAATAATGATTCCAATTAAAGCCCCGATAATCGGAATATACAACTCTATTTCTCCTCCTCTACCGGTTTGGCATTGTCAAAGGAAATGCTCCCTTTATAAGCCGGTATTTCAATTTCGTCAGCTGTTTCGATCACAAACTTCAAATTAAACGAGAGAATCTGTTGCTCCACAAAACCGCCCGGCATCATTAGAGCGTTCTTTAAATTCTTGGGATCGCCGATGGCGGCAATCTCGTAAGGCGGAGCCAGTCTCTTTGTGTCAACCAGAATGGTGGTTCCGGCGCAGCTGAAACCGGTGGTGTTGCCGATGCGGTAGTTGTTGATGGCAATGGCTTCAGCGCCGGCGGCCCATAATTCATTAATCAACAGCTCCAACTGATCGTAATGAACGATATAAAAAACCGGGTCCTCGTAATTCTTTAACTTTTTATCGGAATCGCTCAAGGTAATAAAGACGCCTCTTCCTCTCAAAGGCACCAATCCGGCCGCCATCCGCAGCCGCATAATCTCGCGGTCCCGGTCGTAATCCTTCAATTGTTTGCGGAGATATTCGTTTTCGCTTTGATACTTCTCCAGCTGTAGTTTTTGGCTGCTGAACATCTTCGCCAGCTCATTGACTTGGCGGGTTGGCAGCACCGCGCGAATCTTCCATTCGGTCCGCAACTGAAAGATGAAGAGCAAACCTAAAACCATGGATACTACGCCTATTCCCACTTGCCAACTTTTTATCCGCAACAAAAAAATCTTCCTCTCTTGCACGATTCTCTAATTATTCACCATAAAACGCGAAATTCCTTTTTCTCACCCCGGAAAATAGTGTTAACTCATTAACGGCAAACAACGCTTTTGCAAGCGCCAAGCTTTTTTGGCAACTCAAGCAATAGTTGACAAGTTATGTCGGCAAAATCGCCCATAAAAACGCTGTCCTAGCCGGTTATTAGTTGCTTTTTTTAATTATAACCTTGCTGGACAGCGTTGTTTGATCAAAGAGGACATTTGGCGATTGGCAGCAATTATTCAGGGGTAAAGAGAGGTGGATTTCCTGTTTTCCCGGTCTACCCCGTGCTTTATATTTACAATTTTTAGGAGGTAGCCTTCTTGGCGGCAATCAATACCCTGGAGAGCAGGTGAATCTGCTCTAAAGTTTTTCCGGTGCCGATTACCACACTGCTCAACGGATCATCGGCCACCTTCACCGCTATTCCCAATTCCTTGCTTAAAAGTTGGCCAATGCCTTTTAATAAAGCCCCCCCTCCGGTCAACACAATCTCTTTGAACATAATGTCGGCCACCAATTCCGGTGGGGTCTTCTCGATAATTTGCCGGACCAAATTAACAATAGCGTTAAGGGAATCCTTTAAGGCCTCGCGAATCTCTTCCGAACTGATCTGGACAACCTTCGGCAGGCCGGTAACATGGTCCCGGCCCCGGACTTCATATTGAATCTCCTGTTCCAACGGATAGGCTGATCCCAGGTAGATTTTGATATCCTCGGCGGTCCGCTCGCCGATCATTAAATTATAATTACGCCGGATGTATTTGGCGATGGCTTCATCCATGGTATCCCCGGCGACGGTAAGTGTCTGTCCGGTAACAATGCCTCCCAAAGAGATAACCGCCACATCGGTGGTGCCGCCGCCGATATCGATAACCATATTCCCGGTGGCTTCATGAACCGGTAATCCGGCGCCGATAGCCGCAGCCACCGGTTCCTCAATCAGGAAAACTTCGCGGGCGCCGGCGTTGATGGTAGCCTCTATTACCGCCCGTCTTTGAACCTCGGTGGTTCCGGAAGGGATGCTCACCACTGTCCGGGGTTTGATGAAAACCTTCCCCCGGCAAGCTTTCCTGATAAAATATTTAATCATCTCCCGGGTAATGTCAAAATCGGCGATTACTCCGTCCCGCAAAGGGCGGATGGCGATAATATCCCCCGGGGTACGGCCTATCATTTGGCGGGCGCCACTACCTACGGCCAATACCTCTTTGGAATTTTTCCTAATAGCCACCACCGAGGGTTCCCTTAAGATAATTCCCTTGTTACGTTCATAAACCAGACTATTGGCGGTGCCCAGATCGATTCCTAAGTCTTTAATAAAGTGTCGCGTAATAAACTTTACAGCCATCTCTGATCCAACTTTCTTCCTTTTAAACGATTATGTTTAGCCATTAGGTTTGCTGGATTTTTTATTCCAGCTCCGAACGATACTCCTCGTTGACCCGGAACAGGAATCTCTCGACATCGACATTGGATAAGGATAGTTCCTCCGGTTCCAACACTTTAATCTTCCGGAACTCCTCCATCAAGGTCAGCGGCATTAAATCGCCGATTGAATCAGCCTCAACCTCCATCTCCAATGGAGCATAAGCGGTTTCCCGGTGTTCACCGTCTTCGGGAAGAAGATAGATTTCATGTTCCAAATTAAAGGCCTCGACATTCAAACCCTGAAAGGGTAAATTCCGTAATAACGAGACCTTTTTGGCTCTGATTTCCCTGGCTATTTGACGCAGATCGCGGCGCTGCCAAAAAAATCTCCGGCCGGTTCCTGGTTCCGCTTTATAGTCAAATCGAATTCTGGCCCTTACTGTCATATCTAAGCTCCTTGCAACTCTCGTTCGGTTGAGATCTTTACTGATCTAAATTACTACTTATTGAACTTCTAAAGATCATTGGGGCTGTCCAAAATATTATTTTAGATACTGTAAATCCTGTTTAATTTTCCAGTTGGCCGCGGAGGGAAGAGACTAGTTTTTTCAGCCTAGACAATTCTTCCAGCTCGGAAGTTGTAGGATGACGGTATTGGCCCGGTTTTAAACCCCCAAGTTTCAGGGGACCGACTTCCAACCGGTGCAACGACAGGACCGGATGACCGATAGCCCTCATCATTCGTTTAATCTGTCTTTTCCGGCCTTCCCGTATCTTGATTCCGATGATAGCATTCCCATTTTCAACTGCTTCTAATGCAATTTTTGCCGGGGCGGTCATTCCATCATCCAACATTATGCCGGCGGCTAAGCGTTGCAGCTCTTGCCGGGACGGCACCCCTTTCACCTTCACCCGGTAAACCTTTTCCACTAAATGCCGGGGATGGGTTAAGGCTAAAGCCAGTTCACCGTCGTTCGTAAAAAACAACAACCCGGATGTATCCAAATCCAGCCTTCCGACTGGATACAACCGGGTTTTATTCTTTGGTAACAAGTCCATAACCGTCGGCCGGCCGAACGGGTCCCGAACCGTGCTTAGGAAACCGGGTGGTTTATGCAAAATCAAATACTCAAATTCCGGTTCCATAACCACTGTCCGGCCGTCAAACTTAATTTCATCGTTTAAAGGGTCAACTAAAACTCCGACTTCGGTAATAACCCGCCCGTTGACTGTCAGCCGGCCTTCTTTTATTAATTGATCCGCTTGCCGTCTGGAGGCGACACCAGCCTGGGCCAGAAACTTATTCAATCTCATGAAACGGCTGCTCCTCTTCACCGGCATGACTGGGAATGATGAAAGAAAACTGGCTGCCTTTCCCTAATTCGCTCACTACCGAAACTTTTCCCCCATGCCGCTCAACGATATGCCTGACAATGGATAAACCCAAACCGGTCCCGCCCATGGCCCGGGATCTCCCTTTATCGACCCGGTAAAACCGTTCAAAGATCCGGGGTAAACTCTCCTTAGGTATGCCAAGACCGGTATCTTTAATATAAAACACGCTTCCACCGCTTGTTTCATAACTGCCTATCTGGATGCTGCCGCCTTCAGGCGTATATTTAATAGCATTATCCAACAGATTGAGCACAACCTCCCGGAGGAGTTCCTCGTCGCCCCAGAATATATTGGCCCGGATTTCTCTTTTTAATTCCAGCTTTTTATTGCGCAGGCGGTTTTGGACCGAGAGAACGATCTCATCGAGTAATCGGCTTAGATTGACCCGTCTTTTCTTTAATTCGGTTTTGCCTGATTCCAGTTTTGATAAATCAAGTAAATCATGAATAATATTGTTTAAACGGTCGGTCTCCTGGTAAATAATTGACAAAAATTTGTGAGCGGTCTCCTTCTCGTTGACCGCGCCATCCAATAAGGTTTCAATAAAACCTTTTATAGAGGTTAACGGAGTTTTCAGTTCGTGGGAGACATTGGCGACGAAATCTTTCCTCATGGTCTCCAGCTGCCTCAGTTTGGTGATATCGCCGATCACCGCCACTACCCCCCGGATCTCCTCAACATCATCCCGGATTGGGGCCAGGTGTAATTTCAGAACCCTTTGGTCTAAAATTGCGGGCCAGATAATCTCCCGTTCCAACGGATAGCCTTTGACGTAGACCTGGTGAAAGATATCGCCCAGTTCGGAGTCGGGAAATACCTTGTAAGGAAATTCCCCCACTCCTTCCCCGGGAGTAAGATTAAAAAGCTCGGCGGCTGCGGGGTTGATCAAACTAATCCGGCCGGTAATATCCGTGGCCACTACCCCTTCGGACATACTGGAGAGAATAGCCTGAATGGCTTCCATCCGTCCGTGTAAGGCGCTTAATTGGCTGGTATTGGCCCGGTCCAATTTTTGCAGTTCCTGGGCGAGCTTGCCAAAATAATCGTTCCGGCGGAGGAGATGGTTGCGGACGGGGATTCCCACCCGCAGGTTCTCCATAAATTCGTTTAATTCTTTCAAAGGGCCGGTTAACCACCGGAAAACAAAGACCCCGATGACGATGAACCAAGCCAGGGCAAAGAGGGGAAAATAAGCACGGCGCCAGATGAATCCGGCTAATAAAAACGGCAAAAAAAGAAGGAGCAGTAACCCCCCCAACTGCCAACCGATTCGCCGCATCTTCATTCACCTCGGAAACGGTAACCAACTCCCCGGACCGTCTCTAAATAAACCGGCTCAGCGGGATTATTCTCGATTTTCTGGCGTAATCTCCTTACGTGAACGTCTACTGTTCTGGTATCACCAAAATATTCATACCCCCAAAGATGCTCCAATAAGAATTCCCTGGTAAAAGCCCGTCCGGGGTTGAGTAATAAAAGTTTTAAAAAATCGAACTCCTTGGGAGTAAGCTCCACCTCGTTCCCTTTCACCTTTACAAGATGCTGCCGGAGGTCCATCCGGATACCGCCAATCTCGATAACAGCCGGTTCTTCTTCATCAGCGGCGCCGCTGCGCCGGAGAACCGCCCTGACGCGGGCCGCCAACTCCCTTGGTGAAAAAGGCTTAGTGACATAGTCATCGGCGCCCATTTCCAACCCCAACACCCGGTCGGCTTCTTCACTCTTAGCGGTCAAAATAATAATCGGGATTGACTTGGTCTGCGAGTCGGCCCTTAATTGTTTGCAAACGGAAAGACCGTCAAGTTCCGGCAGCATTAAATCGAGAATTACTAAATCAGGCAATTCCTGCCTTACCAATTCCAAGCCTTTTCTGCCGGTTCCTGCGGAGATGGTGCGGTAGCCTTCCCGATCCAAGTTATATTTCACAAGTTCGACAATATTCGGTTCATCTTCTATAATGGCAATGGTTCCGGGCATAAGACACTCCTCCCAACTCAATTTAAATTAATTATATCAAAAAAAGCCGCCGCCGGATAGCGGGCCGGATTCTGGTTAGTCCCGACAGCCCGACACTGCTTTAGGCAGTTTGACCTGAGAATCTTCAAGATTCAAAGTGGCGAAATAGTCATCCACGGTCTCGGCTCTTCTAATCAACTGAACCGTGCCGTCAGGCCGGAGCAACAATTCAGCCGAACGCAACTTGCCGTTATAATTGAAACCCATGGCGTGACCATGCGCGCCGGTGTCATGAATCACTATAATATCGCCCCGTTCAATTAGAGGGAGATTACGGTTGATGGCGAATTTGTCGTTGTTTTCGCACAAGGAGCCGGTGACATCGTAAATATGATCCGCCGGCCAGTCTTCCTTGCCCAGAACCGTGATATGATGGTAAGCCCCGTACATTCCGGGGCGCATTAGATTGGCCATGCAAGCATCCAGGCCTACGTAATTCTTGTAAATCTCCTTTTTATGCAAAACGGTTGCCACCAGGTAACCGTAAGGGCCGGTAATATAGCGTCCGCATTCCATAGCCAACCACAAAGGGTGCAGACCGTTGGCGACGATTATCTGATCATATTCCTTCTTGATTCCCTTGGAAATCAATCCAAGGTCGATTGGTTTTTGATCCGGTTTGTAAGGTATACCAATCCCCCCGCCGAGGTTGACAAATTCGAAGCGAATCCTCAACTCCCGGGAGATTTCCGCTACCAGTTCAAAAAGCATTTTGGCGGTTTCAATAAAAAAATGCGGGTGAAGCTCGTTGGAAGCAACCATAGTATGCAGCCCGAAACGGCGGATGCCTTTCTCCCGCATAATCCGGTAACCTTTGAAAAGTTGTTCCTTGGTAAAACCATATTTGGCTTCTTCCGGGATGCCGATAATAGCGTTCCCCTTTCGCGTCGGGCCCGGGTTATAACGGAAACTAATTATTTCCGGCAGGCCGGTCGTTTCCTCAAGAAAAGCGATATGGCTGATGTCGTCGAGATTAATAATAGCCCCCAAATCCCAGGCTTTCCGAAACTCCTCCGCCGGGGTATCGTTGGAAGAGAACATTATATTTGCGCCGGTAATTCCGGCTCTCTCCGCTAAAATCAGCTCCGTCAAAGAGCTGCAATCAGCCCCGAAACCTTCTTCCCGGAGGATTTTTAAGATCGCCGGATTGGGAAGGGCTTTTACCGCAAAATACTCCTTAAAGCCAGGAGCCCAATTAAAAGCTGCGGTTAATCTCCGGGCGTTCTCCCTGATGGCTTGTTCATCGTATATGTGAAACGGGGTGGGATGCTGCTGGATGATCCTTTCAATCTGCGACTTGGTAAATGGCAATGTTCTCATAAATAATAACCTCCGCCTCCGCCGGTTCCGTAGAAATAAGCGGCCTACTAATAAACTACTGATTAAATAGATTTTAACTAATCTTTTATAAATTCACAATAAGGACATCCTTAAATTTTAATGAATAAATTTGGCCATTTACCGGTTATTAATTATGCAGTAACGGAACTAGCTGGTAAGAGGCAATTCAAAATTGTAAGTTTCCTGGGTCAACAATTCAACGCATACATCGACCACATGCGGATCGTAAAGTATTCCCCGGTTCCGGATAATTTCTTCCAAGGCTTTGGCTACTCCCAAAGCTGGCCGGTAGGGACGATCGTTGGACATCGATTCCACCACATCTGCCACGGCGATGATTCTGGCTTCCAGTGAAATTGCAGTTCCGGCCAGGGCTAGAGGATATCCGGAGCCGTCAAACCTTTCATGGTGTTCTCTAACCATCCGGGCGATAGGCCAGGGGAAATCAATCGTCTTTAATATGTTGTATCCCACCTCGGAATGGGTCTTGATCAGCTCAAACTCTTCTTTAGTTAACCGTCCGGGTTTAGTTAGTATTTCCGAAGGGATGTAAATTTTACCGATATCATGAATTATCGCCGCCAGATAGATTGCATCCAATTCCGATTCGGAAATCCCCATTTTTGCTGCGATAGTCTGCGCCAGCTTGGCTACTCTCCGTTGGTGCCCTGCGGTATAAGGATCTTTCATTTCGACAATGAGGGCCATGGCTTGAACCATTTCTTCCATTGCCTTTTGCAACTGCCCCAAGCTGGATTGGAGTTTCTCCGCCCGTTTACGTTCGCTGATATCCCGCAAAATGATTAAACGACCGGCTAAATGGCCCCGGCGATTATAGAGGCGGGAAATCCGGTAATCAAAATAGCGTTCAGCGGTATCCTCGATAAGAACCACTTCGGTCTCATTTTCATCCTGATATTTGGCGACCAATTCGGGCCAGGCCGCCAAGACTTTTTCAAACTGTCCCCCAAGAATCTCCGTGGTGGAATGACTGATAAAGCTTAAGGCCGCCGGGTTAAGATCAATAATCCGGTTCTGTAAATCGACCACTATTACCAGATCCGCCATATTTTCCACTATGGTGTAACGGGCCACCGGCGAAATCTCTAGTAAGTTAAAACGAATAAAATGTTTGGCCAGAATAAATCCGGTTACGGAAAAGGCCAGCGGAGTCAGGTCGAAATTGGCAAATGGTTTGAAGTTAATAATGTATAAGGTATTGGCGAGCAGAGGCAAAAATTGGCCAAGTAAAAAGGTCCGGGCCGTAAGGCGCAGTTTCGGCAAGCGGACCATAGCCGTTATAAATAAAACACCGCCGCTTAAAATCAGTATATAAGAATAAACCGCATGAACCCAAAACCACCAGTTATAATTTACTTGAAGGGTTTTGAATAAAAAGCCGTTTCGGAGATGAAAACCGCTCCAGAACAATCCATGAAAATCGTTAGTCCAGACAAATAAACAGCTCAAAGCTGGAATAATGGCTAATAAGAAGATTATCCGCGGCTTAAGCCAACTTTTATAACCGTTATAACAAATTGAAAGGGCAAACCAGGCCACCGGCAAAACAACAATACCGAGATATTTGAGTTTTGTCCAGAGAATTTTGGTTGTTAAAACTGAACTGTTTAACTCCAAGGCGTAGGTTACCGACCATTCCGCTATCGCCAGCATCATCCAGATAAACGGAGCGGCTTCCAGAGTCGAACGGCGGATCCAAGTCAAAACCGCTAATCCAAGGCAAATAGCTGCCCCGATAAAAAGCATGACAAACACAAAAGGTACTCCGTAACCAATCATCCGTTTCACATCCTTATGTTTGATACCTAGTTGCGTTCAAACACACAGTTTATCCCGATTCTAAAACCTATTCGGTATCGTTTTCAGGCGCTTCAAACCAATTTCCATACGTTTACCCTCAAAAATAGATAAAAATGGCCTCCTTGAAAATAATCGGTATTTATCTGAATAAAATTTACCTCTTCAAGAAACTTTTATAAATTTATCAGGGTAAAGGGAATCATATAATTGAAAAGAGGGTGGAGGGCGGGGGTGAAGGTTCGTTTAGGTTATATAGCCAACGAAACTTGGAGCCGAAAATAGCTCCAAAATGATAGAAGCTTGTAAGGTTAATCAAACCCTAAAGAAGCGCTTGAAGGATTTTTTCGGCGGCATTGCCACCTGAATCGGGCCATAAATCCCCGACATTCCGTTTCAACTCCTTGCCGATCAAATGGGCGGTATTTGGCAAATTTAGCCGCTCTTTGGAGCCCCGCCACACCGATCAGTGGAAAGTAATAGGCGATCATTAAAAGCTGGCCCTCATTTCTTTAAAACCTCAAGGAAGCCCCGGCTAATCTGCTCCCAAACCACCGCCTGGCTATAATATTTTTTCACGAACTCCCGTCCAGCCTCGTTTAGCTTTAATTCACCCCGTTCGTAATCTCGGAGCAAGTCTTTTAAAATCTGGACAGTCTGTTGGTAGCCTGATGTTTGCCGGACCCCGTCGAACGCATAATTCCAGATTACGTGCCTTCCGTTTGCCAAAGCTTCCAAGACCATAAAAGACAATCCGTCATGCTCCGGTAGGCGGATTAAGACGGTAATTTCCTGGTAAATCCGGGCCATGTCGTTGACCCAACCCACCGCCATTAAGTTTGCCGGCCATTTGGGATTGGTTTCAGTGGTAGAAGCGGCTGCGGCTAAAAAAACAATCTCCGGAAACTCTTCCGCTAAGGCGATAATTTGGGCCTCCCCATAAAATGCCGATTTCTCAGGGGGCAAATATGTCAAAACGACGAATTTTTCAGGCAAATCGGGGGCTTTCTCCGGAAAAGCAGCCGGGGTTAAGGGGACCACATTGCCGATGATCCCCAGTTCAGTTAGTTCCTTGGCGATCCAATTTACCTCCACCCAATGAACGGCTTTCTTAGTAAAGTGGGGACTGAACTTGAACCCCTGGGCCGCCAGCTTTTTCATGGCGATAATATCGGAGCCTACCCAGTGAATTATTTGCTTCTTTCCCAACAGGAAAGCCAGCCGGTGAAAGCGGTTTGGCCTCAAGTCCCCCCCGATTTGGTAGATCAAATTACAGCGGATTAGGGAAATCAACCGTTGCCACCAGCCCTTGGGCAGTGCATGCATTTCCAAGCCCGAATCTTTACCTAGTTCCAACAAGCGACTCACAAAATACGGATATCCCAGCACCAAAACCCGGGGTGTTTTTCTTTTAATCATTGGCTCTCCTAAAGCTCCGTCTTATAAAATTTGCCATCCTATTCGACATCATACGATAATCGCCTAGATCACCGTTGTTAATCCGGAACAGTTCTGATAATGTGTAACGGAACCCTCCTTTTCGTTGCTTGAGTTTTCTACCATTATTTCGACTTTTAACTGCTTTTCCCTTTTCCTACCCGGTTTTTCTTGAGTGATTAATCTTTTAGTTCCGCCAAAGACATTACCGAAGGGAATTATCCCTAAAGATGTAAAACTCTTATACCTGCTTACCGGCATCGATTGTAGATTCCAACAACCGCCTGCGACAAAGTATTCTTTAACCGCTTGGAATTCTTTAGCTGCAGGAATATTCCTTAAAAACAAGAATGTGGATCAAAAGAAGCCAATAACCGTTGCTTCTAAAGTATTCAAACCAATTTAGGAGTAAAGATTATGAAAAAGATTAACTCTGGTTTTCTAAAGCAGGCTGTTTGGGTTCTGACAGCGTTGGCAATGTTGGCCGTTAATGGCGGGATTGCCGCTTCGGCAGTGGTAAAGGCGCCGTCCTATAAGATTGTGGCTTATCTCCCGCTCTGGAAAACATGGCAAGCCGAGGATATCGAGGTCGACAAACTGACCCATATCAACCTGGCCTTTGCCGGTATCCGGAACGGGGTAATCGTTGACAGCTTAAAACCTGATCTGGTGAAAGCCTTCCGGAAACTAAAACACCAAAATCCGCTGGTAAAAATCTTGATCTCCATCGGTGGTTGGGGCGCGGACGGTTTTTCCGATACCTCCCTGACTCCGGAGTCGCGTACCGTTTTTGCGGAAAGCGTGGCCAATTATCTACATAAGTATAAACTGGATGGAGTCGATATTGATTGGGAATTTCCGGTGGCTGGCGGCGGCGGAACCAAGGGCCGTCCGGAAGACAAGGAAAACTTCACTCTGTTAATGCAGGTCCTGCGGGACAAGCTTAATGAAGCTGGTGTGAAAGATAAAAAACAATATCTGTTATCTTTTGCCGCTAGTGTTAGTTTATTCTACATCAACTCGGTAGAATTGTACCAACTAGCCCCGCTGGTTGATTATATAAATCTCATGACCTACGACTTCCACGGAGCCTGGGAAAATATAACCGGTTTTCATACCAACTTGTATACCGTTCCCGGGGATCCGACCTCGCTAAGCGCCGACTTTGGTCTGAAGCGCTACTTGCAAGCCGGTGTCCCCCCGGAAAAGATTATGCTGGGAACCGCCTTCTACGGCCGAGGTTGGAACGGAGTGGTAAATCTTAATAACGGCCGTTTTCAGCCGGTATCGGGAGAATCAAAGAGTTACAGTTATCAAGATTTAGCCGCCAATTACGTTAATAGGAACGGATTTTTAAGATACTGGGACGACCAGGCCAAGGCGCCTTATCTCTGGAACGGGGATACCTTTATTGCCTATGAGGATGAGGAGTCCCTGGGTTACCGTACGATTTTCATCCGGGCCAACTAGTTGGGTGGGATCATGATCTGGGAATACACCCATGACAACGGCGCCTTGTTGAACAAGGTCTACCGGGAGTTGAGTTATTGACGCTCCAAAAATAAGCAATTCCGGCCTACTACTATTGGCGATGTAAAAAACAAGAGTGTAGCCTGAAAGGTTGCGCTCTTGTTTGTAAAATCTCTTTTTTACCTGAAATGATTATTATAGGCCAGGTGATTTAAAAGGCAACGGCACATTTTTTAAAACCAAAAAAACAACACCACCCTGAGGGTGGCTCTTTTGTTTTCGCTATAAATGATTGATAAGCCGCTATCAAACCCTAGTTGGTGATGGTCAACACCACCACGTCCGGGATGTTGGTATTTATTTGCTTAGTTGCCGGGACTATGAATTGATAAGTTATCAACTTGCCCGACTCCGCCACTTTAGTTACCCCAGTCACCAAATCACTCGGCATGTTTGTCAACATCACTTTTCCCATACTAGTGGCATTGACCGGCGCTTCCAACATTATCAACAAACTGGCGTCTTCCGGCAGACCGCTTTTTAGATATCCAGTAATTTTTTTACC
>JBLNCU010000165.1:0-6258 GCA_050260935.1 Bacillota bacterium | reverse complement strand
CGTGTCTCCGCGGCTGAAAGTTATTGGCCGCGGAGACACGGAGACTCAGAGAATGGATATTTTCAATACCCAAATCTAAAACATTTTTTTTAGCCTGGCGTTGACTTCGCCGGCGAAACGGTTGATGTAACCCTGGACATAATCGGCAACATCCAAACCGGGATTTTGTATCAACGGAGTCAAATCCATGGCGTAAGAAAGCGCCGTGGCTTTATCGGTGTCATGGGAAGCGGAGTAAGTGGCATTGGCTAGCCTGCGGCCGGCGGTGGCCAAATCATATCGTTTTCCGCCGCAAATTTGGGAGTCGTGGACTTCAACCAAGGCCGCCGCTATATTTGGATGACCGGAAACATCAAAGATCACTTTTTCGTCATCGTTCATCCAGTCAAGATTACGCCAAACCTCGCAACCGTATAGTTTCTCGGGGCGGACGTCGGCGGGAAGACTTCTGAGGGCTTTGATTACTTTGGCGACCACCCCGACATGGGTGTCATGTTTGTCGGCCAGATTATGGGTGTAAACATACCGCGGCCGGGCCAAAAGGATTAGCTCTTTTAATTCGTTTACCACATCCTCGTTTTTAGGATCTTTCACCGCGGCGCTGGTATAGTCGAGCAAGGCCAGAGCCCCGTACTCGCCGACGAAGGCCGCTTTTTTCTGCTCCAGTTTCCGGACTTTCTGCATCTCCGCATCGGAATAACCGGCATAGAGATCATCCCGGGGGCTGCCGGCGCCGTTGGTGACCACCACTGCGGTAAACCATTGATCACTCCGGCCGAAGCACTTTAGAACGCCGTCATAGGCCATGATCTCGATATCGTCCTGGTGGGCGGAGATTGCCAGGTGAGTGGTTCTTTGAAGGCCCTCGGCGACTGGTTTATTGTCGGGGATGAAAAATTCGGCGCTGCTATTTTTAAGTTTCATCTTTGTTCCACTCCTTTAGAGATTATACAATAATATTTGGCGCTGTTTTTAAATGGTCGATTTAGAAATTCTATTGATTAGCCTAACTAGGCTCATAAAGAACTGACAGGGTTATATATTTTTTTCTCAGCGCCTCCGTGCCTTTGTGACCAATGAATTTCAGCCACTTAGACACGGAGACTCAGAATGGATATTTTTCATTTAATCATCCTTAAGAACATAGCCAGTTATTTTCTTAACTCCGGCAGGCTGGCCGCGGCGATCGATTGGCCGACCCGGCGGCTGGATTCATCCGGGAGATGGAGTTGGATTTTCTCGTTTAGCTCGGGAAATTCGCGGGACAGGACTTGTTTGGCTTTTTCCAGAATGAGGTTGCCGCCGGCGCCTGATGAAACCCGGCCCAAAATCAGCACATGTTTGATATCGTAAAACATGGCGTAATAACCTAAAGAGTAACCGAGGTAATAACCAATTGATTCAAAGATCCTCCCGGCCCGGTCGTCGCCTTTTTTCATCAGGTCCTGAACTACCACCAGTTTTTCGGCGGGAGACATCTGGGGATCCAAAGTTATTCCGGCGGCCGGGGCCAGTTTGATGGCGGAGTCCTGGGAAAAGTATTTCACCCCGCAGCCGTAATCGCCGGACCATTCGTCGACCGTTGATTGGGGGTTAAAATCAACCGGCATAAAGGCCAGTTCATTTAGCCAACCGGTAATGTTACCCAGATGGTCGATATAACCGCCGGCTTCACTGGTTCCCATGGCGATTCCCAATACTTTGGAGTCATTTAAATCCATGGCGCCGGCCAGGGCGGTCACATCGCCGTCGTTGGCCACTTCTAAGGGAACACCGCCCATTTCCCGCTGGATCCGTTTGAAGATGTCCTTGACTTTACTATTAAAAAGTTCGTCGGGAACCTTCAGGAAGAGAGAGGCCACCATTACCCGGTTGTTGATGTAAATTCCGGCCGCGCTGACGCCGATAGCGTCGACTCTCGGCAGATGGGCGGCGGCTGTTTGCATTGCCGTTAAAATCTCCCGGTAATGGTATTCGGGATCAGCCTGGGTCTTCGGGTGCCAGATCACTTCCTCGCTGAAGACCGGTTGGCCGTCAACTAGAGCGGAAACTTTACGGTCGCTGCCGCCGGCGTCGAATCCGATCCGGCAGCCGTCCAGGTGCCGGCCGATGGGGCTGGAGGCTTCATTTGCCGGCGGAACAGACTTGTAGCCGGTTACCTCCACCGTAAAAGGTTTCTCATAGACACGGCTCATGAAACCGGCGTCGAACCGGCGCAAACCGCTTGGACTATAGGCTTTCTTAATATATTCACCGATTTGTTCGGGGCCGCCGATGGTTATTTTCCAGCCGCCTTTTTGCCAAAGCAAGGTTTTGACCAACCGTTCCACGTAGAAGTAGTTTTGGTCGAAATCTTCGGAGTCCGGCGAAAATACCGGTAGCTCGAAAGTTGATACCAGTTTGTCGCTTCTTTCGAGGGCGATTTTTAAAGGAGTCGCCTTCCCGGAACCGGCGGCCGCCCTCATAAAAGCCTTTAACTCCAAAGCGGCGGGCCGAAACCCAGGATCAAGCGGGGGGATAAAATTTGGTTTTGCTTGAAAATCGGTTTTCATGGGTAAACCTCCTAAAAATTCAGAGAGTAATCGTTACTTTATGCAAACCCCGGGGATGGTCAGGGTCGAGTTTTTTTACCAGGGCCAATTGGCAGGCGAACATCTGGGCCACCACCACATTGTAGAAAGGCGAAATAAGGTCGTTTTCCGTCTCCGGAATAGCGAAACCGGAGGACCCTTCCGCCAGCAATTCCTGCTTGTTGGAGATCACAATCAACTCAACCTGGTTGTTCTTCAGGGTGTTCATAACTTCCTGAACATCCTTGAGGGCCGGGCCTTTAGGAGCAAAGACCATCGCCGGAATATTCCGGTCGATCATGGCAATCGGGCCGTGCTGAAAATCGGAGGTGGCGAAAGCTTTGGCCCGGATATAGTTGGTTTCCTGGATTTTTAAAGCCGCTTCCAGGGCCACGGCGTAATTGATCCCGCGGGCCAGGACAAAACATTCGTTCATCAAGAAATACCGCTCGGCTTTATCTTTGATAACACCGGAGAGTTCCAACGTTTGGGCGATTTTCTCCGGAACTTCGGCCAATTCCGCTTGGAGATCCTTTTGCTCCGCCCATTCGGTGATCAATTGGGCCAGGATAAACAATTGAGAAGTGAAAGTTTTGGTAGCGGCAACGCTTACTTCCAGCCCGGCATTGCAATAGAGATGGTATTTGGCTTCCTGGGCCAGAGGGGAATCAGGCGCGTTGGTGATACTGACGGTTACCGCATCATGCCGGTTGGCGCTTTTGATTACCTCCAACACATCGGCGGCTTTACCCGATTGGGAAATGCCGATGACCAAGGAGTTTTTAAAGTTCAAGCTCTTTCCGTAAATAGTGAAGATGGAGGCGGCCGCTAAAGCCACCGGGATGCCTACCAGGTATTCGATGAGATACTTGGCGTAAACAGCGGCGTGATCCGACGTTCCCCTGGCGGCGATATAGACCATCTGTATATTCTGGGACTTGATGGTCTTGACTACTTCTTTAATGCCATTGGTGTTTTGGAGGCATTTTTGGAGAACCTCCGGTTGCTCTAAGATTTCAGCCCACATTTTAGTCATCCGGGTCACCTCATTAAGATATTTAGCCTGAAATGGTTGAAATATTCAGTACTACTTTTATTCCATTTTAAAAATTTCCGGGCAAGGTATCTTTAGCAAAAATGTCAATTTTTTTATACTTTTGGTTGGGGGATTATTGACTGGAGCAGCGAAATCATAAGTGGTAATTGATCGGAATCCGAGTGGTTACTAAGAGGAAATTATCAGCAAAATTCGCTTTATGGAAGGGATTTAATGAACTATCAGCCGACATTGTTGAATGAAGAAATAATCATCAAAAAAGTTGTCAGTGTTCATTACTTTGAGTTCGCCAAGGATTATGTCTTTAGTGGGGAAAAGCATGATTTCTGGGAGTTTTTATATGTGGATAAAGGCGAAGCCGAGGTAATGGCCGATACTCAAGGACTAAAGTTGAAACAGGGCGAGATGATCTTTCATAAACCCAACGAGTTTCACAACGTTTGGGCTAACGGACGGGTGGCGCCGAATATTGTCATCGTCGCCTTTTGTTGCAAGTCCAAAGCCATGCGCTTCTTTGAAAATAAGATCATCAGCGTCGGAGATGTGGAAAAGAACCTAATGGCCCAGATTATCCGGGAGGCCAAAGAGGCTTTTTCCTCCCCGTTGAACGTCTCGGAATTGGAAAAGTTGGAACGCCGTCCCCGCCAACTTTTCGGCAGCGAGCAGTTGATTAAGTTATACTTGGAGCAATTAATGATTTACCTGGTTCGCAAGGGCGGGAGCATAAAAAAGGAAAGCCGTCTCTCCAGCACGGCCAAGGAACGTTCCGACGAAGACCGGACCAGGATGGTCATCAATTATTTGCAGGAGCATATCAACGACAATTTACGCTTTGAGGATGTCTGCCAATTCTCCAACTTGAGCAAGACCAATCTAAAAACTATTTTTAAAGAGAAGACCGGCGCCAGCGTAATGGAATATTTTAAAAACCTGAAGATTGAAGAGGCGAAGAAATTAATCCGGGAAGGGGAGTGTAATATTACGGAGATCGCCGAACGGTTGGGGTTTACCACCATTCATTATTTCTCGCGCCGTTTTAAACAGGCGACCGGCATGACTCCTTCGGAATACGCCTCATCGGTGCAGGTTAAAATATAACTCCGCGTATTAAGAGAGACCCGTTTTCTCTTACCTGTCAGGCGATTATCCTGGTGTCAATTTGCCAATGCTTAAAGGCGCTGGGCATTTTTCCAACAAAAACGTGAAAAACATGCTTGACTAAGAAAAGCAATCTGTGGTATTATATTTATCGTCAACCGAATAAACCGTTCATACTCCTCGATAGCTCAATGGTAGAGCACCCGGCTGTTAACCGGGTGGTTGTTGGTTCGAGTCCAACTCGGGGAGCCATTTTATTTTTCCAACCATCCCCGCCTGACAAACCTTTTTCACCTTCCTTTTTGGTTCTGTCATCAACCCCGACAAACATTTTACCATTTACTCGGATATAGATTTGGCCGTATCCGGATTTCCGGTTGCGGATTATTATCGGATATGGTTAACCCGAACGTCAATATCAATGGAACCATCTTTCTTGCCGGTAGGTTCATAATGGGTCCCGTTGGGTAATTTGATAATGCGTCCGCCTTTAAGGGCGGACTCGATCTGCACGTCCAACTCCGAAAGGACCGCCCGCACACTGCCGCGACTTTGGTTGGTGGCGGCGACAAGGTTTTCGATTAGCCCTAAACTTTCGAGTTAAGGTAACAAACTTTCAAGTTAAGCCAATAAACTTTCATAAGCATGTATATTAATTTCTAGGTTTGTAAAATAGTTCCTGCAAAATTAAATAAATTTTTAGGATTATATTGAATTGTTTGGAAATCATCGCAGGAATCTGAAATGCTAAAAGATACTATTGGATAATTATTAATGAGGTGAGGGCTGTTATGATTTCTTTAGGAATAGTTGGAACAATTGATCATCCGGGAAGAGCGGTTATATCGCCGGAGCTGCGTAATACTAGGAAAATCTGAGAACATGCCCCTTTGGAGATTTTTACGGACGGTAATAACATTGTCCTTAAAAATTATTTACTCGGCTTTATATTTTCCATGCCCAACTGCGACCCCTAGCCCCTAAACAGGGGCAACCACCATTCACGGGAGCCTAAAATCGCGCCCTCCGCGGGCTATGTTTTTTCTGACCTGTAGGCTCTTTCAGTTTTTATCGCTACGAAGGATGGTGGTTATCCCTTTCCAGGGACAAAGGGTCGGGTTTTTGGCCTAAACTGTGCGCCTCATAAATCAAGCAATGAGTACAGACCTTAGTTACTAACCTGGCCGTACCGCTTGAGAAACGAAAGATTTCATCCACTGCGCTATCCGAAAAGATCTCATGTTCGGCGCCGACGTAAGAGAGGGTTACCTTTCCTCACCTTGTTATACTTTACAACTTCCTTCTGTTTATAAACCAACTGGTTTAAATATTTTTACCACGGAATTGTTTTACAATCCAGTTTATTTATTTTTTTGACCGGTTAAAATAACAATCCCCCGGACTCCTTCATCTTTTAGACAACTTCTAATTTAATTCCGTACCCTTCGATTTCGGTTCGCCATTCCTCCGGTAAAGCGGCGTCGGTTATGAAATAATCGATATCCTCAAGCCGGGCGGTGGTGACATAACCCA
>JBLNCU010000164.1:0-10447 GCA_050260935.1 Bacillota bacterium | reverse complement strand
TCCGGTATTCCTTGTTTTAAGGCTTGTTTTTCAGCTTGTAATACAAAATCGATATCCAAGGTCAAACTAAGTTCCCAACTGATGATATAGCGGGAATGCCAATCAATGATGGCCACTAAATACATCCAGCCTTCGGTTAAACGGATATAGGTAATATCAACGGCCCAAACCTGGTTAGGATGATTAATTGGTAAATTACGCAACAAATATGGATAAACACTATGTTGATGATTACGACGGCTAAGATTTGGTCCCGGACAAACCCCGGCAATACCCATTTCCCGCATGTGCCGTTGGACAGCTTTACGATTGACTTTATAACCTTCCCTCCGTAATATCTTGGCAATCATTCTTGAACCATGAGCGGGATGAGCCGTATATATTTCGTCAATCCGGCGTTTTAAAGCTAATTCAACGGAAGATGGGGCAACCGGTTTGTAATATAGGCTAGAGCGATTAACGGTAAGCAAATGCGCTTGTTTAACAATAGACAGACATGGGTTATCCCGCTCAATCATTCCCTTTCGTTCGCCTTTTGAGCATGACTTCTTCAGATTTTTTTTTAAGCCAGTCGACCTGAATTGTTAGGTCACCGATCTTTTTGTAAAGCTTATCAACTTCTTGTTGGTGCTCTTTTTCGATCTTTTGAAGTTCTCGCTCTTTACGTTCGAATAGGTCTGGTAAGCCGTCTATGGCAGCTTTTTTCCACTGACTGAGTTGAGTGGGATGAACTCCATATTCGGTGGCAATTTGATTGATTGTTTTTTCTTCGCGCAGGAGTTCTAGTACGATTTTGGCTTTTTCTTGCTTTGAATGTTTTTTTCGCATGTCTTTATTCTATCTTAAATTACCCATTTTGTCTGTCCAGTTTTCTGGGTCCATTATAATTTACCATAAATTAAGCAAAAAACGATAAATATTATTGACTGACTATCAGTCAGTGCATATAATAAATATAATGGAATGGCAAATTTTTCAGCGGGAGGTAAACCATGGCCAGGATCACTAAGGAACCGGAGGAACGGAGAGCTGAGATTATTGATGCGGCGATGGAGTTGTTTATAACTAAAGGTTTTGAGGAGACGGCGATTGGCGATATCGTCGCCAAAGTCGGAGTGGCCCAGGGCCTGTTTTATTATTATTTCAAATCGAAGTATGAGATCCTCGACGAAGTGGTAGGGCGTATCGCCGACCAATACTTAGGGGACTTATTTGATATTACCAATAATCAGCAATTGGGGGTCATCAAAAAAATCCAAGTTATTTTCCGACAAATGTTCAAGTTAATGGCTGAGAATGAAAAATTGATCCTGTATGTTCACCGGGCGGAGAATGAGCTCCTCCATTATCGGCTGCAACATAAATTTGCTGCTCAGGCAGTTGATTTATTTTTGAATATTATTGAACAAGGAGTGCGCGAAGGAATTTTCGAGGTCGAATACCCCCGGGAGACTGCAGAGATCCTAATGGCTGGAATCGGTAATATGCCAAGTATATTTGATGAAGCTCGTAGTTTGGAACAATTTTATTATAAACTCCAGGCTGGTCTAGCCGTGATTGAAAAAGCTTTAGGCGCCCCAAAAGGTAGTTTACATTTTGAATTTTTGCCGGGCAATCAAACATGAATTGCTGAGAGCCTAAAAGATAGTAGTATGTTTTAAAATGGGTGATGACTATGAATGAAAAGGCAATTATCCGTTTAAACAATGTTACTAAGGAATATTTAGTTGGTGAAGTTGTTATTAAAGCTATAGCCGGGATCTCCTTTGAAGTATATCCGGGAGAGTTGATCGTAGTGCTCGGCCCAAGTGGCGCAGGTAAAAGCACGGCCCTAAATATTATCGGCGGTATGGATCGCCCGACTTCCGGTGAGATCTGGGTGGAAGACCGGAACATCGCCACTTATTCCGATCGGGAATTAACATTTTACCGGCGGAAGAAGATTGGATTTGTGTTTCAGTTCTACAATCTGATGCCTAACTTGACCGCTCTTGAAAACGTGGAACTGGCGGCCCAGATCAGTGATGATCCGCTTGATATCATGGAAATCATGGCAGCAGTCGAACTGGATCGGAGGTTGGATAATTTTCCAGCCCAGCTTTCCGGAGGCGAGCAGCAACGGGTGGCCATCGCCCGGGCGGTTGCCAAGAATCCGTTGTTGTTATTATGTGATGAACCGACCGGGGCCTTGGACTATCAAACCGGCAAATCGATCCTGAAACTCCTGGGCAAGGTCAATCAAGAACTCCGGAAATCAGTAATGATTATTACTCATAACGCGGCATTAGCGGCAATGGCTCACCGGGTAATCCGTATAAAAAATGGTTTGGTGGAAGGAGTCCAACTTAACGAGCGCCCCGAGCCGGTAGAAAGGATCGAGTGGTAATGAGCTTACTGCTTAAAAAGATATTCCGGGACATTCGCGAAGCCAAAGGGCAGTTTATCTCTATTTTACTAGTGATTATCATTGGAGTGGCCTTTTTTACCTGTTTAAATTCAGCCTTACGAAATCTGGAATTTGCCAGTGAAAAATATTTTACTGCTTACCGGTTGGCTGATCTCTGGGCTTCTTTTCAGAGGGCGCCCGAGAGTGTGTTAAACCGTATCAAGAATTTTCCCGGGGTGAAGCAGGTAACCGGCCGAGTGGTCAGCGATGTTTTGATAACTATCGATCGTCAGAATGCGGTCATCCGCTTGATCACCTTACCGGATCGGCGAAGTGCAACTGTTAATGATGTCATGCTCAAAGCCGGCCGCTATTTCTCGGATGATGAAAGCAATCAATGCCTGGTGGATGAGTCTTTTTTCAAAGCTCATCGTTTACGATTCGGCAGTTATCTGCAACCAGTGATCAACGGCAATCGGATCAAATTAAAAGTGATTGGCATGACTAAAAGCCCTGAATATATTTATCAGCTCCGAGACGGCAGTGAAATGCTGCCCGATCCCGAAAAGTTCGGAATCGTCTACTTGAAGAAATCCTTTGGTCAAGCGATTTTGGGTTTTAACGGTTCGCTTAACGATGCATCGATCTTGTTAGAAAAAGGAATTGACGGCGAAATAGTCCAGCGCCGGATGGAAAAAGCTTTACACCGTTACGGCTTAATCGAGATCATCCCCAAAAAAGACCAGTTAAGTTATAATACTTTCGCCGGCGAAATCGTTCAATTAAAATCAATTAGCGGCTTTTTTCCGATCCTGTTTCTGATTGTCGCCGCCGCTATTATTTATATCACTATGAACCGGATTATTGAAAATCAGCGGGTGCAAATTGGGACGCTGAAAGCGTTGGGTTACAGTAGTCTACAAATTACAATTCATTATCTATCTTACGCTTTTCTAATAGGTTTGGCCGGTAGTGTCATCGGCTCATTATTCGGACTGTACCTCGGAAAGCAGATCATGTTGATGTATAACACTATGTATCAACTTCCGTTGGAGCAGTTAAAATCCCACTACGATCTGGTAATTCCTGCTTCGTTGCTTGCATTATTCTTTTGCGGCCTCGCCGGTTATAATGCCTGTAAAAATGAACTCCGGCTAGCCCCGGCTGAATCAATGCGGCCGAAGGCTCCTAAGATCGGCTCCAAGACCTGGTTGGAGCAGGTTAACTGGTTATGGCGGCGTTTCAACTTTAGCTGGAAGATAATAATCCGGAATTTGTTCCGCTATAAAAAACGGGCTATGCTTACCTCAGTCGGGATTATCTTTGCCACCGCCCTTTTAGTGACTGGGCTTGGTATGAATGACGCCATTGGTTATCTGCTTAAACAGCAATACTCGACAATTCAACGGTACGATCTCAAAGTAGGCTTTAATCGAATGCTGGCGCCATCGGAGTTAAGTTATATCCGGAATCTGCCGAATGTCAGCGCGCTGGAACCGGTGATTGGCTTTGGAGTGGAACTAACCAACGGCTGGCGCAGTAAAAAATTGGGCTTGACCGGTTTAATCCGAGAACCACGGCTCTACCAGGTAACTAATGAAGAGGGGGCGGTGGTTACTGTTCCCGAGAAGGGAATCTTAATTTCCAATAAATTAAGCCGCACTCTTGATGCCGGTCCAGGTGACGTATTGCAAGTCAGGCCTTTATGGCCGGGGAGAAATAGTGATCGGGATCGGAAGCAGGTTTTGGTTAAGGGAGTAGTGGCCCAGTATATAGGGCAAAATGCATACGGTAATCTTGACTTTTGCGGGATGCTATTGGGTGAAGGCCCAGTGGTCAATCAAGTGATGTTAAAATTGGATCAGCCCGGGTTACAAGCAAAAGTTATTTCCAAGCTTAAAACAATACCTATGGTAAGCTCGGTTCAATCAAGAACTGATGCTCTTACCAATTTTGAAAAGGCTTTAGGAAATGTCTCTTCATCAATTGTAATAATGCTCTTAGCAAGTGGATTATTGGCGTTTGCGGTAGTTTATAATATTACCACCATTAATATTTTTGAGCGGCGCCGGGAATTGGCAACCCTGAAAGTGCTTGGTTTTACTAATTCCGAACTACGCCAACTAATATTTTATGAAAACCTAATCATTACCTCTTTGGCAGCAGGTTGCGGTTTATTGTTAGGCCATTATTTATTTGACATTTTATCCCGGGAAATGGCTACCGATAATATGAGCCTTCCGGCGATAATAAATGCACCCAGTTTCGGGTTGGCAGTAATCTTAATCTTCATCTTTACGATCTCCGCCAACTTAATTTTGTTAAAGAAATTATATGCCATTAATATGGTGGAAGCCCTAAAAAGCAGTGAATAACTTCGCGGGAGTTGATTCCTATGAAAAAGAAATCATTACTTTATCTTGGATTGTTAATGGGCATTATTTGCCTGTTGGTATTATGGCAAGTTACCAGCAGTGTTTCCGTGCCGGCCTTAGCTGTGGCTAAAGGCGTCATCCGGCAATATGTTGATGATACCGGCACTGTTAAATCCCGGTACAGCCAGACGGTTTATCTGGAAAACGCCGGCCGGGTTAGCTCTTTATATGTAACTGAAGGAAGCCGGGTCCAGCCGGGCGACCTTTTGATGAAACTCAATCCGGCCGATTTACAATTGGCGGAAGTAGCAGCCGAGCAAGCCCGGATTAATTATCAATCGGCCTTACGTGATTGGAGCAAAGCCAAAGAATTATTTCAAATAGGCGCTATTAGTAAAGCAGAACTGGACAATACCGAAACCATTTATAAACAAGCAGCTGCTTCCATGCAATCAGCCGATTTGGGATTGGTTAAACAACGGAACAGCTTAGTTGTCAAAGCGCCATTAGGCGGTATAGTTCTCCAAAAATCTGTAGAATTAAATCAGGTAGTAACTCCAGGTACCGCCGCCTTTATCATTGGTAATCCACGTGACCTGGAAGTGGAGGCGCCGATCCTGGCTGATGATGTGGTTAAAATTCGGCCCGGGAACCCGGTGGAGATTAGCGGCCAGGCTACTGGTAAGTCCATGTTGCCGGGAGTGGTGACTAAAGTCGCTCCAATGGCTCAAAATATCGTCTCATCCTTGGGGGTTAATCAAAAAAGATCTGTAGTAACCATTAGTTTTACCGGGGATACCGGGTTATTAAAACCAGGCTATGATGTGGATGTTAGGATCTTTTCACGAACCAAACCAATGGCAATTACGGTTCCGGCTAGCGCGGTTTTTGACATTCAAGGGAGAAATTATGTTTTTGTGATTGTGAATAAGCGGATCAGACTTAGACATATCACCAAGGGAATCGAGAATGATGAACAAATTGAGATACTTTCCGGATTGACAGTGGGAGAGTGGGTCCTAGTGAAGCCTGATAATACACTGAAAGAAGGAATGAAGGTAAAAATAGCAGCTGAAAGAGGCAATGTTTAAATGAAAATTGCTTTAGCATTGGTTGGCAAGCTTTTAGTTGCCCGGTTTTCCCCATCACCGGTGTAGCGAAATACATTGCTGTTAAAAAACGTTTTGGCGTTTCCCTAGCCCCCATAAGCAATTAAAGATCCTGTCGGCCAGTTGCAATGTGCCGGGTTTATTGCCGTCAGAAATTTTTAACCTGTTTTTAAGCAGGTAAAACGGTTTTAATTGAGAATATATAAGAAAATTGTTGCGTCGTTTGGTTTTTATATATTCTTAATCAATCCGGGTCGTGATCTCTTGCCACAGATTTACCTCGGCGTCTTTTTTATCATAGCATCGGCGGTAAGTTTCGTAATTATGCCCGTTATGACTTTATTTGCCCACCAGAGTAACATTCAACTTTTCCTCGTTGAAGTTTATTCCGCTATCCTTGACAGCCCTGTTGTTTTATATATACCCCGTCATTTAATCCTTGAAAGGAAATTTTAATGAATACCTTATTAGTTTATAAACCGGGTAAAGAACGTAACCAAGCCCTTCTTTTATTGGTTATTACCGCCACCCTCTGGAGTCTGGGCGGCCTTTTGATAAAATCGGTCGCCTGGAACCCGGTGTCCATAGCCGGGACCCGCAGTTTAATCGCTGCCGCCCTAATGTTAATTTATTGCCGCAAGCCCCATTTCAATTGGTCGAAGGCTCAGATTGGCGGAGCCGTTGCTTATGCGGGTACAGTAATAATGTTTGTTACCGCCACTAAAATGACGACCGCCGCCAACGCCATCCTGCTGCAATATACGGCTCCCATTTATACGGCAATTTTCGGGGCTTGGTTCTTAAAAGAAAGAACCTCCAAGCTTGATTGGCTAACCATCGCTTTGGTATTTGCAGGTATGGGCCTATTTTTCGTAGATAAAATTTCCCCCGGCAATCTGTTGGGGAATATCATCGCTATTGTCAGCGGGGTTTCTTTTGCCGGGACCGCTTTGTTTTTGCGTAAGCAAAAAGATGGATCGCCTTTGGAATCTCTAATTTTAGGAAACCTGGTCACCGGTTTAATCGGAATACCCTTTATGTTTCAATCTTTTCCCACCACCATGGCAAATTGGTTCAGTTTAGCTGCCCTTGGCATTTTTCAACTGGGAATCTCCTATATTCTTTATTCCAAGGCAATAAAACATGTAACGGCTTTGGAAGCCATTTTAATCCCAATAATCGAACCTATACTCAACCCCATTTGGGTCTTTTTGTTCATGGGCGAGGTTCCGGGTCCCTGGGCCTTGGTAGGCGGCGCTATCGTTTTGTTCTCGGTCACCGGGCGGTGCGTTTTGGTGGCTTTGAAAGAAAGGACGAGCTGATTGGCTTCTGGCTCTTAGCTCTTCATTCCCGGCTCCTGAATCCTTAAGCCCATCTGCCCATCTTTAACAGCCCTCAGTTTTTGCCCAAACTTCTGACTTCTGTCTTTTGTCTTCTGACTTCCGTTTTCTACTCATCCCGCTCTGATTCCTGACTTCCGGCTTCCGACTCCCGGCTCTTGACTCCTGGCTCCTTACCCCTGCCTTCCACTCATTTAATGAACTTTATCGTGAATGGGTGATTTTTTTTTCATTATTTGAGCTTTTGGGAATAACTATGGATCAGGTTCATCTATTCCGGGCGGGAGGTAATTGGCAGTTGAAGGATCCGGAACGTAAAGCTCTTCTGATAGTGCTCTTTATCGGTTTGGTTTGCGTTGGTTTTTTAGGGACCAAGATGATTAGGCAAGGTTTTTCCGGTGAAAAACCACCGTCGAAAAACAGCAATTTGGGGCAGAGTCTCCCCCCGCGGATAGTGGAGGTTGAGCCGGAACAAGTCATGTACCATAAATATGGGAGGCCGGTAAAGGGGCCGTTGCTCTGGGAGAGGGACCGCCGTTTTCATGAAATCTGCGCCCGGTATAATGTTGCGGTGAGGATGGCCGCTTTTCAAACGACCTTACCGGATCCGCTTCCCGGCGAAGAATATAATGTGGCCTTGGCGGCGGATCTTCTGGCGGGAACAGTCGTTCCGGCCGGGAAGGTATTTTCCACCAATCAAACCATCGGCCCATACAACAGCAGAAGGGGCTTCCGGGAAGGTCCGGTGTATATCGGAACCCAAGTTTCCAAAAATGTTGGCGGCGGTGTTTGTAAAATATCAACCACTTTATATAATGTCGCTACCCTGGCTAATTTGCAGATTATCGAACGCAATTCCCACGGAATGCTTGTGCCGTATGTGCCTCCCGGCCAGGATGCCACCGTATCCGAGGGAAGTAAGGATTTTCGCTTTAAAAATAATACGGCCCATCCCATCGTTATTTGGGCTGATACCAAAGAAAACACTTTATATATGGCGGTTTATGGGCGGATTAAACCTCCGGAGGTCACTTGGCATCACCGGATTTTAAACCGGCAGCTCATGCCGACCATTTACCGTTATAATAAAAATTTAAAAGCAGGGGAAGAAAAAATTATTATTCCGGGGGCGGATGGAGTGGTGGTTAAAAACTGGCTGACCATTAAAGATCATAACGGAGTAATAACCAGAAAGGAGCTGGGGATAGATTATTACCGGCCAATGATCCGGGTTATTGAGCGCGGAAACCCAAATTAAGAGCAGTTTAGCCTATTAAGTTGACTACCCGTTATCCTAATACTTCACAGTATTGCCGAAAGAATCTATAGGAGATGGTTAATAGATGGCCGCATTCTTGATAGCTTTATTTGGGGCCATTTGCTGGGGAATAGCCCCTTTGTTCGGTAAGGTCGGTCTCCGTGGCGTGAATCCCCTTGACGGTTTGGTGGCCCGTACGGCAATCACTGTTCTTTTTGTGGGTGGTTGGGCTATCGCTAGCGGCAGCTTCGGAAGGCTGAATATTATTCCCACCAAACGCTGGTATTACTTGGGGGCTGAGGCCTTTTTGGCTACCTTCGCCGGAGATTTGGCCTATTACGCATCGATCAAGAGAGGGGATATCGGCCAAACAGCACTGATTTTGGCCAGTTCCCCCTTGATCACGATGTGGGTGGGTTGGTATTTTTTAGGTGAGCCGTTATCCCTCCCCAAAATGTTTGGAGCGGCGTTGATCATTACCGGTGTGGTATTGGTGGGCTTTCAATCTTCTTCGTAGGCAAGATGGAAGGGTTTGACTTTTTCCAGAGCATAATCGGGGCGATTTTTTAGGGAGGCGGGCGAAGGCCCAAAAAACCTCCTAATTTTTTTTGAAATCTATAGGATATCGGTCGTAAATAGAGAATGTAATATTGATTCAATGTTAAGGAGCCTTTTAATGATTCAGCAGCGCAAACCGGAATGGTTAAAGATTACCGTCCGCGGCGGGGCAGACAAGCTTACCGTGGAAAAGATCTTGGAACAACTTTCATTGCATACTGTTTGCAAGGAGGCCAGTTGCCCCAATTTAATGGAGTGTTTTAGCCGCCGGACAGCCACCTTTATGATTTTGGGAAAACATTGCACCCGTAACTGCACATTTTGCAACGTAACAAAGGCTTCGCCCCAACCAGTAGACCCGGCTGAAGCGGACCATGTAGCCGAGGCGACCCGGGAGTTGGGGCTAAAGTACGTTGTGATTACCTCTGTTACCCGAGACGATCTCCCTGATGGCGGATCTGGACAGTTTGCTGCGGTAATCGGTAAAGTACGGCAAGTAAATCCGGCAACTATTATTGAGGTGTTGATCCCGGATTTTCAGGGGGATTCCCGGGCTCTAGCGCAGGTAGTGATAGCCCGCCCGGAGGTTATCAGCCATAATCTGGAGACTGTTCCCCGGCTCTACCCCAGGGTGCGGCCGATGGCGTTATATGAACGCTCTTTGGAATTATTAAGAAATGTTAAGGATATGGGCAACCGGATCTTTACGAAATCCGGGATTATGGTCGGGTTAGGCGAGACTATGGAGGAAGTAGTAACGGTTTGCAAGGATTTGCGGGCGGTTGGTTGCGATTTTTTAACTATTGGCCAGTATTTGGCGCCATCCCGGCGGCATCACCCGGTGGTGGATTATATTCATCCGGAGGTTTTCGCCCGGTACCGCCAGATCGGTTTGGAACTCGGTTTTAAACATGTGGCCTCAGGGCCGCTGGTTCGCAGCTCGTATCAGGCGGACCGGGCGCTGCGGTAAAAAACGGGCTACCGGTTAATAATAGTAAATATTTTTCCAAGATCTTTGAATCTTATAACTCATACAATACCCTTTTGTTTAAAGATCAGGAACCCTTTAATATATTTTTCGGCGGCTTGTTGGGCATGGAAACAAGCAATTTGGTTTAGTGTACCCAGCAATTTAGAGGCTGCATCTAAATCCCGGTCGGCATATTTAAACCATTCTTTAGTTAAGAGTTTTACTTCCTGATCCATATAAAAGTTTACCTTCCTTCATGACTTGATAAGGAATGGTTCCTTTCAAGCGGCAGCGGTAGTCTTCCCGGAACCGACTTCTCCGGTGATCAGTCCGAATAACCGCCGTTCCGCCACATAAATCAAACGGGACATCAATTCCTTTTGTCCGGGCAATTCAAAAAGTTGTTCCAATTCAATATCCCGGGAAAACGGGGTCTTGGTAAACCCAAAGA
>JBLNCU010000163.1:0-8041 GCA_050260935.1 Bacillota bacterium | reverse complement strand
GGGAACCACCCGTTCCCATCCCGAACACGGCAGTTAAGCCCCTCAGCGCTGATGGTACTTGTCGGGAAACCGGCTGGGAGAGTAAGTCGTTGCCAGGAGTAATTTTTAAAAAGAAGAACTTGTGTACACAAGCTCTTCTTTTTTGTATTATGGAGCTTGCCTTCTCCGTTAGCTTTTAATAGCTATATGGTGTAATACGGGGTTAAGTTCAATTTTAACGGCAAATAGAAATATAAAAGATTCATGCAAATTAAACTTGGAATGGGGTTTAGAGGAATCAGGTATGGAAATTTTCTTAGGAAGTAGGTATATTGAACATTTTGTTTAATATATTTAATATGCAACAAAATACGATAAAACGTTCGGGTAAAATGGAATACTGGCAAAAACCCTCATATTTAATGCGCCAAAACGAAGGATGGGAGATTGGATGGAAAGCCGGACAATGAAAGCATTGGTCAAAAAATACAAGGAACCGGGGGTATGGCTGGATGAAGTTCCAGTTCCGGAATATGGAATTAACGATGTTTTGATCAAAATTCATAAGACGTCCATTTGTGGTACGGATATTCATATTTATCATTGGAATGAATGGGCCCGGAAGACGATTCCGGCTCCCATGATAATCGGCCATGAATTCGTAGGGAAAATAGAAGCAATGGGCAGTAATGTTCATGATTTTAAAATTGGCGATATGGTCTCGGGAGAGGGACATATCGTTTGCGGAGTTTGCCGGAATTGTCTGGCCGGCCGGCGTCATTTATGCGCTAAAACCAGTGGAGTCGGCGTTAACCGCCCGGGAGCGTTTGCGGAGTATTTAGTAATTCCGGTTACTAATGTATGGCATTGCGACCCTTCAATACCAATGGAACTGTTTAGCTGCTTTGACCCGTTCGGCAATGCCGTGCATACGGCACTAGCATTTGATGTGCTGGGTGAGGATGTTTTAATTACCGGGGCTGGACCGATTGGAATTATGGCTACGGCCGTGGTTAGACATGCGGGGGCCAGACATGTGGTAATAACCGATGTCAATCCGTACCGGCTGGAGTTAGCCAGGAAAATGGGGGCTACCGTAGCCTTGAATATTAATGAGGGGACGATTGAGGATGTCATGAAGCGGCTTGGCATGAAAGAAGGCTTTGATGTGGGTTTGGAAATGTCGGGGAACCCAAGCGCTTTCAATAATATGGTCGATGTAATGTGTCATGGCGGAAAGATTGCCTTGTTGGGCCTACAAAAACCCGGAACCTTGATTGACTGGGATAAAGTGGTCTTTAACGGCCTGACTATTAAAGGAATTTACGGACGGGAAATGTATGAAACCTGGTATAAAATGACGGTTATGCTGCAGTCCGGGTTGGATATCACCCCGGTTATCACCCACCGTTTCAAATATACCGATTATCAAAAAGGATTTGAGATCATGGCTTCGGGAAATTCGGGAAAGGTTATTTTGGATTGGACCTGACAAGCGGCAATGCAGGATTAGTAAAGGGAGTTGGTAATACTTATGTATAAAAATGCACAGGAATATTACCGTTCAGTGCTTACCGGTATTAAAAAGGACGGGCTTTGGAAGGAAGAGAGAATCATCTCCAGCCCGCAGGATGTGCGGATCAATGTATTGGGGCGGCAAAATGTCTTAAATATGTGCGCCAATAATTATCTGGGACTTTCCAATCACCCGGAAGTCGTAGCCGCGGCTAAAGCTAGTTTTAATGATTGGGGTTACGGACTTTCATCGGTTCGTTTCATCTGCGGAACGCAACAGATTCATAAAATTCTGGAAAACAAAATCAGCGAATTTTTAGGGACCGAGGATACCATTCTTTATTCCTCTTGTTTCGATGCCAATGGGGGGCTTTTTGAAACGGTCTTGAATGAGCAGGATGCCGTTATCAGTGATGAGCTTAATCACGCCAGCATTATTGACGGCATCCGCCTTTGCAAGGCAACCCGTTACCGCTATAAAAATAATGATATGAATGATTTAGAAGCGAAACTGAAGGAAGCCCAAAATGCCCGATTCCGTTTGATCGCCACCGACGGGGTCTTTTCCATGGACGGGATTTTCGCTGACTTAAAGACCATTTGTGATCTGGCTGAAAAATACAAAGCGATGGTAATGGTGGATGACAGCCATGCAGTCGGGTTTATAGGCGCCCGTGGCCGGGGGACTCATGAATACTTCGATGTAATGGACCGGGTGGATATTATTACCGGAACGCTGGGGAAAGCGCTGGGCGGAGCAAGCGGCGGCTATACCAGCGGCCGGCGGGAGATCATTGATTTATTGCGGCAAAGGTCAAGGCCTTACCTTTTTTCCAACACCTTAGCGCCTTCGATTGCCTATACTTCCCTTAAAGTATTGGAACTTTTATCGGCTACAACAGCTTTCCGGGACAAACTGCATGATAATACCATGTATTTTCGTAAGGCAATGACTGAGGCCGGCTTCAATATTCGGGAAGGGGTTCATCCTATTGTCCCGGTTATGCTGGGAGATGCTGTACTGGCCCAAAATATGGCTAATAGAATGCTGGAAAAAGGGGTTTATGTTGTTGGCTTCTTCTACCCGGTTGTTCCCCAGGGAAAAGCGCGGATCCGGATCCAGATCTCAGCAGCCCATTCGCGAGAGGATTTGGACCTGACAATTAAGGCCTTTAAAGAAGTAAAGCAAGAGTTGGGAAGTTGGAAAGGTTTTAAAGCTAATCCGTAGAATTTAGGGAAAGACAATCTAATCTTTGCGGAGCTTTTAAATGATTGCCAATTTGAAAATGCGTTTCTTACTAATATTTGCAAGTATCTGTATTCATTCGACCTTAATAATTGATTATTGGTTTGGTGGTTTATGGAAAAAGTTTCCTGATTCCTGGACCAAGCAATACATGATTACTATTGTAATTTTATTCATTCTTTCAGTGGTATTATCTTTAATCAAATCCAAGGATATAAAATGGCTGGTGTTTATCTTAAGTGTTCTAGGGGTTTTTGTGATAACAGTTCCCTTTGCAAACAGCCCCGGTAAGTTTAGTTTGATTTATTCTTTGTTGATATTTGAAGGATTTTTCTATTTTAACAGTTACTTTGCTGTAAGTTTGGCTATCATATGCATAATTTTCTCCTGTTGGCTTAGTTTTTTGCGGCTTCCTTTATGGACAATGCCCCCCAAAACAGTTGATCTCGGCGGGCTGATATTTTTATGGACCCAGTGTTTTTTTACCAGTATTATCAGTTATTATTTAGTGCGCGAGCTTAAAAACCGTTTTTATGAAAAAAAGATGCTGGAGGATATAAAAGCCTCCAACCAATATTTAGCGGAAACCAATATCAAGTTTCAAAATTTAGCCGCCCAAGCGGAATTAATAACCGCCATTAAAGAAAGAACCAGGATTGCCCGGGAGATTCATGATGCATTGGCCTATACAATTACTAATTTACTGGCCTTGTTAAATGCCTTGCGGGAAAAGATCAAAGCTACCGGCGAGGAGGTCCCGGTAGAGCTTGAACAGGCCCGGATATTGGCCAGGGATGGCTTGGGAGATGTCCGGCAGGTGTTGCGAACTTTACGGCCAGGGGACGGTGAAGGTTACATTGGGCTTGGCAGTATTAATAGGTTGGTTAAGGTTTTTGGGCAGGCCACAGGAATCGATGTATCCTTAAATTTTGCCGATGTTCCCCAATTCTTAGGGGAGCCCTTTGAAAGTGTAATTTACCGCATTGTCCAGGAAGGGTTGACCAATGCCTTTCGCCACGGCAAGGCAACCGAAATATTAGTTTCCTTTTGTTATCATAAAGAGGCCGTAGAGGTAATGGTTAAGGATAATGGAATCGGCACGGACGAACCTTCGGGAGGCTTCGGTTTGATTGGAATTAAGGAACGGGTAGCCGAGTTAGGCGGTTCGGTGATGATTTCTTCCCAACCGGGTTGTGGGTTCGAGTTATTGGCAAGATTACCATTGCAAAAGGAGTTTATGCGGGATGGAACCTTTGCGGATAATGATTGTCGATGACCAAAAGTTGTTTCGGGAAAACCTGAAAATAGTCGTTGAGTTGCGACTTCCCGATGCTAAAGTAGTGGGAATAGCCGGTAACGGCAATGAAGCCTTGGAGATACTTGCCAAGGAGAAGCCGAATCTGATTTTGCTCGATATGAGAATGCCCGGCATGAGTGGTGTCGAATTTATAAGACAGGTGCGAATGAGCGGGAATAATGTGAAAGTAATCGTTTTAACTACTTTTGATGATGATGAATATGTTTTTGAGGCTCTCAGGCTTGGCGCTGCGGGGTACCTTCTAAAAGAGATTGAACCGGAAGAATTAACCGCGGCGATTATGGATATTTATCACGGCAAAACCTTAATGTCACCGGAAGTAACCGCAAAACTCGTCAAAGAGGCGACCCGCTACCGGGCCGTTGAAACTGGAGCTTCAAGCGGGGTATTTTCCGGTTTAACCTCCCGCGAACTTGATGTATTAAGGCATTTAGCCTTAGGAGAGGACAACCGGGAGATTGCCAACAGCCTGAAAATCTCCGAAGGAACTGTCAAAAATCATGTTAGTAATATTTATGAAAAGTTAGGGTTGAAAGACCGGGCTCAAGCAATCCGTTTTGCCATTTTACACGGCCTAGTCTAATTCCATTACTTTCTCCCCCCTTCACTATGACTTTAGTCATACCCCCATCCAAAGTCATCATTTCCGCTTGAAAAATGATTACTACAAATAGGCTTCCTTGCACTAGTTAACCAGTTCGTATCGTGTTAAAGTAAGATTAAGCTTTAATAAACAAATTTGTTAAAAAAGCCGGGTTTTAAGTTGCTTTACAACCGGATTTTTTGGGGACTTGGCGGAAGTGTTTTTAAAACGCGGTCTTACCCCAGTTAAATCCATTTTTTCTGGGCTTCTAAAAACTGTTACCGGGAAAGTCATGAACAGGAGGTGCGTTGGCGGATAAAAATCGGGTTTTAATGGTCTTAACTTAATTCTAATTATGAATGGAGGAGCAGTTAATGAAGAAATCTGTTTTCTTGGTATTGGCATTGGTACTTGTATTTACGATGGCTTCTTTAACAGGTTATGGCGCCGATAAAAAACAAATCGAATTTGTGACTTGGTCATACGGAGTCGAAACCATTGCCGACAATAATAAGAAATTCTCGGAAATGTATCCTGATATCCAAGTTAATCACAAGGATTATTCTTGGCTTGATTATCATGACACCATGGTTAACAGGTTTGTGGCCAACAACTTTCCCGATGTAATGTACGGCTCTGACCACTGGCTGGACGAATGGGCTTCGGCCGGTTGGCTGGTGCCGTTGGAGGATTATTTCCCCCAAGTTAAAAATTACAGCAAAGAAGTCGCCAATTACGCTCTTCAGGGAATGACCTATAAAGGCAAGATCTACGGTATGTCTTATTACGCGGATACTTTGGACTTTATGTATAACAAGGCTCAATTGGAAAAAGCCGGATTTAAAAATGCCCCCGCTACCTGGGAGGAAGTTTACCAGATGGCGAAAGTTATCAAACAAAAGGGTATTGTCCAGTATCCGATTATTATGGCCTGGTCGCAAAAGGAAGGCGCTTATCCGGAAGCTTTCATGTCGATGGTGTATGGCCGTCATCAAGGCGGAGCGGCATTTTTTGACAGCAAACTAAACCCTGTCTTTAATAAGCAAAACTCCGACGCTTATGTCACTATTGAATGGCTAAGGAAAGCTTATAAAGAAAAACTTCTTGATCCGGCGTCCCTCTCTACCGCTGAAATTGATCAAATCAAGAGTATGCAAGCAGGCGCCCATACTTTCACTATCGCTCCTCAATACAATATGGCCGAGTTAAATAAACCCAATAGCGGGCAGTACGCCGGCCAATTCCGGATCGCCTTGATGCCCGGAAAGAGCCATGCCACAGTCGGTTATGTGCGGTTCTATGCAATAACTCCCGCCGCTGTGAAGAAGGGTAAGGATTACCTGGATGCTGTTTGGAAGTACCTGGAATATTCCGCCGGTAAGACCAACGGGGAATATAAAGTGGTTGAACGTTGGGCGGTTGAAAACGGTCTGGGATTCGCTCAACTGCCATTATTCAACAGTTCGAAAGTCCGCGAGGCCTTTGGAAAATGGGGCGATGTTGATGTAATCAAAAAACAGGCCGAACTTGCCCGCGCTAAAGAAGGCATGACCACTTGGTACGGAGCGTGGGATGTTTACACCCGTTCCGAAATCCATAAGGCAATTTTGGGGCAGGAATCAACCATGGCGGCTTTAAACAATATCGCCGCCAAGTGGAAAGAGCTTAAAGCCCAATAAGGTTAATACTAAATACAGTGGATCAGTAATATAGAAAATGAGCCATGGAACAAATCAAAATTTAAAGCAGTGTTTACTTCCATGGCTCATTTTAAAAAAATCAATTATCTCTTTTCAGGTTTTTGAAAACGGATCGAGCTTCATTTTACGATAGCATCCCCGCAGGTTAGCCATGAAAGAAAGATTGGAAGAATAAATTTCAGTTGATGCCATTACGGTTGGGACTCATTTTTAAGCGGGATGTTAAGTTTAAACGAACAAATTACCGACAATTTTTATTATGTTCAATAGATCCAGAAAATAGAATAGATAATTATTAAGCGTTTTTGGAGGTCTAAGTAATGGCAACCAATCTTCGGGATAAACTTTTAAACGAGAAACCTAAAAACTCTTTATCGGAAAGAGTGTATCCTTATATTTCGACATTGCCAGCTCTTTTGGTAATTGCGCTTTTCACTATCTATCCGGTAATTACCGCTTTTTTGATGAGCTTTTTAAGGTATATCTTAACCAATCCCTTGAACCATCCCTTTATCGGCTTCGGAAATTTTATCGAGGTAATCGGTAGTTATTATTTTAAAAATTCTTTAATTATTACTTTGATATACACGGTTTTCGCTGTAGCCGGAGTTATTATCTTCGGGTTGATCGTTTCTTTGTTGATGAATGCCAAATTAAAAACTTCAAATTGGCTAAAAATACTTATTCTCCTACCTTGGGCGGTTCCAACAGTGGTGGCCGGGCTTTTATGGAAATGGATTCTAAATTCGGATTTCGGTGTTTTTAACGGTGTTCTTTATTCAATGGGGCTAATTCGGGATTACATACCTTTTCTTTCTGATCCGGCTTTGGCTAAACTGAGCCTAATAATAGCTCATGTATGGAAAGAGGGGCCGCTGGTAGCGATCTTCTTTCTTTCCGGGTTGCAGCTTATACCGCCTCAATTATATGAATCCGCCCGGATCGATGGTGTTACCGGTTGGCAGCAATTCCGGTTGATTACTCTTCCCCTGCTGCGCCCGATCTTTTTGGTGGTGCTTGTTTATGAAACGATGACTGCCTTATTGTCCTTTGATCTGGTTTATGTTATGACAGGCGGGGGCCCTGCCGATGCGACATCGTTAATCAGTTGGTTCGCTTATTCCGAAATATACAAGTCGCTTAATTTAGGGCACGGTTTAGCGCTATCTATTATTCTAGCGGTGCTTACAATTGTGTTAATCATCGGTTATCTGCGGGCCTTAAAAACCGATTACACAATTAACTGATATAAAGGGGAGTTATACCATGAGGGGAAATAGAAAAGGTATTCTGAATATCACATTGCAAAATATTTTAGCTGTTATGATAATTGTTTTCTTAGTTGCTCCCTTTTTGTGGGTTTTTTCAGCCAGCCTCCAGGGTGAAAATGAGTTGCTGAAAAAGCCGCCCAATTTTATACCGAAAAAGATGACTTTTGACAATTACCGGTATGTGTTTACCGGGAAAATACCTACTTCTTATGAAGTCAAGGGGCAACTACGGAGTAGAATTTCCCAGGAAGCCCGTTTGATTGCCCCCGCGCTTAAGAATAGTTTCAGTATTTCCATTTGGGTGATGGTCGTAAATCTGGTTTTAGGAGTTTTAGCGGCTTATACCTTCGCCAGGCGGAAATTCAAAGGTGGGACGGCGTCATTCAATTTTATTCTGGGAAGCCGGTTAATGCCGGTGATGGCCATAGC
>JBLNCU010000162.1:0-24780 GCA_050260935.1 Bacillota bacterium | reverse complement strand
CTAGTAGCCTTTAATAATGAAAAAAGCAGGAGTAAAGGCTCCCACTTTTGAATGAGTTATGGTGGATTGGCCCATCTTTGTTCACTTTACGTCAATCAATAAAACCCAGAATTTATCTTTGGGCAGCTTATTCAGCAATCCCCGGAGGGTGATTCGACTATAACCCGGGGAAGAAAAACCTTGTTTTTTAGTTATATTCCGGTCGAATAACATTACCGCTTCCTCATCCGGGCTGTCTTTGGCGCTAACTAAAAGCTTGCTTTCCAAAGTGACCTGTTGTTTTAGTATGAAATGTTTGGTGGTAACAATCATGATATTTTCCGTACCGTCATTAACAAGGTAAATGTTAACCTCTACCGCGCTTCTTTTAGGAGCGGAATTAGTTTTGTTTAGATCGGTAAGGTAAAGGCCGTATTCATTGCTTTCAACCACCGCGCTGATTTCCCCGGTTATCATTAAAATCCGGCCTTTATAAGCTTCCGGATTATCCACAATCTCTCTAAAAGTGGGACTGTTAACGCAGATAGCCGGATTCGCCATCAGGCTGGCGCTTAAAACCAAGAAAAAGAGATAAAATACCTTTTTAATTAGGAATCATCTCCTCAAGAATTTCGTATAAATGGATCTTTAGTAATTGGATTAGCACTTCCACTTTTTAGTAAGAAGTTCTGTAAATCTAATGGAATTCCTGCTTTTAACTCTTTTAAAGTTTTTTTATCACCATTCCTAAATTTAGCATAAAAAAAGACCTTAAAGGCCTAAACCAATCACACTTTCCTTAATTTAAACCCATTATTTCCCTTCACTAGGTAAGTAACGTCAATAGCAGGAGATCCCGCTTTAATCAAAAATTTATTTTAGGACACCGTTTTAAATTCAAAAAGATGCTTTTATACCAATGCGCGTACAAATTCGCGGTTTAATGCAGGTTATTGCTATCAAGTAGTCTTGATCAGCAAGACTATTCAGTTTTTAAATGGAACTTGACTCAAAGGACTGGAGGTTAAATAATTGCTGAAAAAGTTGATGATCTTGGGGACGGCATGCTTTCTTTTAAGTATCAGTCCACTGGTTTGTTCGGCGGGCCCCGCTGGGCGCGATTTTGCTTTTGGCTGGCAATTTTCCCGGCCGGCCACTGGTTTTTCCCTGAAAATACCCTATCAAAAAGACTTCTTTCTCCAGCCTATCTTGGCGGTTTCCCTCAATAAAAACGATACCTTTACCACCAGCCATTGCTCGTTGGGACTCCGGGGCATTTACAACTTGCCGAAACGGCAGGATTTTCTGCCTTATACCGGAGTATCCTTGGGTTATTCCCAGGATTATAAGAGAACCGCCGATTCTTCAGACGCCAATGAGAATACCGCTTTTGAAGCGTTTTTCGGGGTTGAGTATCAAAGATATCTGTTACGGCCATCCCTGGAAATTGGGATCGGCGGCTTGAGGAAAACGAATGGTAGTTTTTACGCCGGAGTTATCTATAACGTATCAGTGATGTATTATTTTTAATACCCGCAACAAACCCGGTTTTTACCGGAGTTTTTGGCCCGGTAGAGTGATTTATCGGTAAATTCCATCAACGATGCTCCATCCTTGGCAAAATCGGGCAAAGTGCCGACACCGGCTGAAATAGTTACCGGGCATTTCAAAACCCCCGGAGGGATCCTCTCAACCACCAGCCTGATTCTTTCGGCGATATGCCGTGCCAACCGGTTGCTGGTGTCTTTTAAGATAACGGCGAACTCTTCCCCGCCGTAACGGGCAAAAATATCCTGTTCCCTGGTAACTTCGGTAATGGCGGCGGTTACGGTTTTCAACAACTGATCGCCGGCCGGATGGCCGTAGGTATCGTTATACTTCTTAAAATTATCGATATCGATTAATATTAATGATAATGGCTCTTCGTTCGCGATCGCTTCAGAGGCCAACGCCTCAATTTGCTCGTTGAAATAACGCCGGTTATAAAGCCCGGTCAGACCGTCGGTGTCGGCTTTCTGTTTCTCCTGGCTCAGATTCACCGCATTCTGAATGGCAATACTGGCTTGATTGGCAATACTGTTCAATATCTGTTTTTCCTGATCAGTGATGAATTGAATGGTTTGGCTGGTAATAACCAAGGCCCCAATCACTTCCCCGGAGATCACCAGCGGAAAAGCAAATAACGAGGCAATGGGAATACCCTGGAACACTTTAGTCAGCTCGGGGTGTTTTTTAATATCACGGCAGAGAAGCGGTTCCCTGAAAACGATAATCGGGGCTAATGTAAGGCTTTGTTTCCCCAGCGGATGCTTATTGTACTCCGCGACCCAGGCCTCATCCCAATCGATAAAGTCGTAGATCTTCAATAGCTCATCATCAAACATCATAACGGCAACCATTTTTAAAGAACCGGTCTGGCGGACCGCTTTGATAATCCGGTTAAAAATCTCATTCAGATCGGAGCTGCCGGTTACTTCTTGGGAAAAGCTGTTGAGTCTTTGGAGATCAATATTCCACCTGGTTAAAGTCTTGGAAATTTCCTCTTTTAAGGAATAAGTTTGTCGCATCAAATAGCCCCCGGTTATTCCAGCCAAATAAAGATAACTTATCTTCAATAAAAGGAAGTTCCAATGAAAAGTCCCGGAGTAAAGCGAACCGGCGGTTAGAATTAACGCCATGGCCGTGCACCAGCTAAAAATCCCAAAGTATTTACAACGTAGAATAGCCAGCATTACTGGGATAAATAAAAACGGATACAACTCACTGGTTGACCCTCCGGTGACGGCAATCATGTAACCAGTGACCGCCATATCAACCACAAATAATGGAAAACGGAGCGAACGGGTCGCCGCTCTCTTCAATTGAGGGAAAAGCCATAAAAGAAGATTCAGACTAAAGTAACTTCCGGCAATTAAATAACTCAGCCGCCCCGCATTAAGCCCCAGGGCAACTATAATGAGGACGGCATTAACCATTGCCGCCTCCATCCGGATCTCGGCCAGGGCAATGCTGAAAGTCCGATCTTTAGCCCGCTTCAGTTTCAGTTTACGCCCCAAAATATACACCTTACTCTCAAGATTTGGAACTTACTCTCGCCAAAAAAGGGCGGAAGGTAATCATGGCGGTATAATTGGCTAAAATCAATATCTCTTCCCCGGATTGAAGCTGTTTGGTTAATTGGCGGAATGCCCTTTTCGGGGAATAATCCACCACCAAAGGCAAATCCGGCGGGTTTGAATATTTAATTCTCAAAGCCATGTCACCAGCCCTGGTTCCACTGGCCACTATCTCTTTAATCCCCGGGACCTTCCAAAGATTCTCCAAAGCCACATCCCAAATCCAGGAGACGTCTCTACCGTCGGCGGCCAAATCGTTCAGCAGCAACAGTACTCTTCTTTCCCCGTTAGCCTGGCTTAACAACTGGATAACATGGTTAAATCCCACCGGATTTTTTACCAAAAACATAAAAACCGCGAAACCATGATAATTGAAGCTTTCACTCCGTCCGTAGCTGGATCTGACTTCGCTTAAAACTTTTTTTATGGTTTGAAGGTCGACTCCCAATGCTTGTCCAACGGCGGAGGCGGCCAAAGCATTTAAAATATTAAAAACACCCGGCAATTGAATATTGATGGCAAAAGGAGCCCCGTTTCCAGCGACTCCCATCCTGAAAGAGCTGCCGCTTAAATAGGCGGTTTGAATCTGATCGGCCCAAACATCAAGCTTGGGTGCTATCTTCTCCCCAGTAGGGGCGCCGGCTTCCTGTTCGGCTAACAGCCCGGCCTCCGGCGAGGCGATCTCCTCCCTGAGCCCGAAATAGATCCGGTCCTCCGGTTTTACGACCAACCCGATTCTGCTGATATTTGGGTCATTGCCGTTTATAACTACCCGGCAAGGATCAGTGTTGTTCCGGAGTAACTCCATGATCCGGCTCACATTGGAGTCGACTTCCCCGTAACGATCAAGTTGGTCGCGGGAAAAATTGGTCACCACCAAAACTACGGGACGGAGTAGTTTGAAAGATTTAAATAAAACCGCTTCATCGATTTCAAATACCGCATAATCGGCCATAAACTCCTGTAACGGTTTAACCTCGGCCAATAGAATACTGGTAACAATACCCGTAAGCAAGTTGGCTCCCCTGGCATTGGTGCAAACCGTATAACCGTCTTTTTGCAACAATTCAACCAGGATCTTAGTGGTGGTGGTCTTGCCGTTGGTGCCGGTAATAAGGACCCAGCCTTTTTTAAACCGGGGAATTAACAACTGCATTATATTCGGGAAAAGCTTCACAACCAGTTTCCCGGGAATATTGCTGCCTGCCCCGAAATTAAAGCAGCGCGAGGCCATAAAGGTTAGTCTCACGATTGTTTTTGCCGTAAGTAAAACAAATATCGAACGTAGTTTCATTAGGGATTACCCCTTGCCCAAAATTGCCGTTTCACCCTATTGATTACATATCGCCGGGTTTGATTCTCCAAAGTATCATCCAAAGGCTGAAGTTCGGCTTTACCGTATTTGCGTTTCAAGGCCAAGGAAATTAAATAATCGGCGAAATCAGGATTTTTAGGTAGTAATGGCCCGTGCAAATAAGTACCATGACAGTTTTGGTAGCTGGCCCCTTCAAACCGATCCTCACCATTGTTGCCGAATCCTTTTACCACTTTAGCCAAAGGACGGCAACCTGGGCCGAGGTAGGTCCGGCCGGAATGATTCTCAAAACCTACCATCGCTAACTTCCGGTCCGGCTCAAAGGCGGCTTCGACAATTATATTGCCAATAACCCGCCAGGGTCCGCCTTCAGTGTGAGCATCAAGAACGGAAATGCCTTTAATCACCGGACCTTCCAGCGGGCGATAATATTGCCCGAGCAGTTGAAAACCGCCACAGACGGCTAGCAACACCAATCCATCGTTAATGGCGGCGGTGAGATTAACCGCCTTTGTCCGGGTCAAATCTTCACCAATTCTGAGCTGTTCCCTATCCTGTCCTCCACCGAAAAAAGCCAAATCGAACCCGGTAAAATTTGAATGCTCGCCAAGTCCGATTTCCACTACTTCAATGTTAATCCCGCGCCACCGGCAACGTTGCGCCAAAGTTTGAACATTGCCGGAATCTCCATATAAATTCATCAGTGTAGGGTAAAGATAAGCCAGTTTTAACTCCATCTAATCCCCCGCAATCCCGGAATCAAGATATAATTATTCAGAGTTTATTTCGCCTAAATTTGGAAAATTCCTCTACAACCAAGCTATATCCTGCTTAATCAGGCAAAAAGATGAGCCGCCAGTTCCCGGATGGAATTCCAAAACTATTATAACCGCGCCGGTAAAAGCTAGACATTTCCCTTGGATATCCCAAAGAAAAGAGAAATTAGAAGGGGCTATCTCTTTTCTGCGAAAGCCCCTTTACTCCGAAAATCTATGGTTCACAGGTTTTTTACCAGACAATTTAAGCCTTTTAAATTAAAATCCGATATTCGGGTGGTTTAATTTTATTATTCTTTTAAGTGCCAAGTCATAGCGGATTAGCAATTAACGGCAACGGCGGTTATGGCGTTCGTGTTTCTTCTTCTTATGCCGGTATGGACATTCTTCCCACGGAATGACTATATAAATCGGCATTTGGTGCATAGCCCCCTGTTCCGCCGGGCAAGGCGGCATGGCCGGCAGCGGCATCGGCATCGGCTGCTCAATCGGCATTACCGGTCTAGGCATGGGCTTACAGGGTACCGGTAGCGGCATCGGCATCGGTTGCTGAATTGGAGCAACCGGCGCAGGCATCGGCATTGGCGTTTCGATCGGAACCGCGCTTGGCGGTACCTGAACCATTGCGGCCGGAATGCAAATTACCTGCCCGGGAAAGATTAGGTTGGGATCGCTAATTTGGGGATTAGCCATAATCAGGCTGGCCAAGGTAATATTGTTAGCCCGGGCAATATCAAATAAGGTATCGCCCGACCTTACGGTATATAACTGCCCATTCGGGCAAGGAACCGGCCCTGGAGGTAATGGAATGCAAAGCTCCTGACCGGGAAAGATTAAATTAGGATCTTTGACCTGCGGGTTGGCGGCTATCAAAGCCTCCAAGGTAATCCGGAAACGTTTGGCAATTTCATACATGGTATCCCCTCTGACAACCCGGTAGACTTGACCGTTGGGGCAAGTGACCGTTGGAGCGGAAACCGGAACACAAATGACTTGGCCGGGGAATATAGTGTTGGGATCCGATATTTGCGGGTTGGCGGCAATCAGATCCTGAAGGGAAATATTAAAGCGTTTAGCAATAAAGAACATGGTATCGCCGGATTTAACGGTATATAACTGCCCATTGGGACAGGCCGGATTTGCAATCCCTGCTACCGGTTGAAAGCCGACATTATTTTCCATTATCTGATCGGACATTCTGGTACCTCCTCATAACCAGGGTATTTCTTACTAAGTAACATATTCCCCCGGCTGAGGTTTGGCCACCGTGACCTTGGCATAAGATGAAAAAAACCCGGGTTTTTCCGGGATTGAACTTTAGGAAGATAGTATTTAGAAAACCGTTACTTGGCAGCCAATTGGGTCTTGGTTACAAATACCACAATTTCTACTTGGTCGTATTTATCTATTTGTTCGGAAAAATCAACGGCAATGCCTTGCTTAACCGGATTGCCCACCATTTCCACACGGACGATTTTCCCGGTTAATCTAGTCGGTCTAGGATTCCGGGGAAGAGTGAATTCAAAATTTAAGACGGTGTCTACTTTCAAGCGGAGATTAGGTTCAATTACGGCAAACAATCCGCACCCCGAAAGGTTGGTCAGTTTTCCATCAAAATGTTTATCATCCAAGTAATAACGAAAAGGCAACTCTACATCTACCCGGTGGTACCGGCGGAAGGATGTATAGTCCACCGCTACCGGTTTGGCTAAAACCAGGGGTTGATCTTCCCGAAGTTTCTGCTCAATCACATAAGTGCCGAACTTTCGTTTCTCCCCTTCTTCAATATCAAAACAGATAGTAAGTTCGGCTCCCTTCCCGATTAATTTGGCAGTTTCCTTTTCCACGAACTCAAGGTACAATTTATCTTCTTTTAAGCCCTTAATTATGGTTTTAATCAGCGCCGAACATTCCCGCAACCGGCCCGTGGCATCGTTAAATTGGATTTGAAGGGTGTTGCCTGTTTTAAAAACATCTTCTACTCGTAAAACCACTTCTATTACCACCTGTTCTGGAGCAAACATTTAGCCCGTTACCTGGCCAACCAACCGCCATCAACCGCTATGGTATACCCGTTGATGTATCCGGAGGCGGCAGAGGCCAAAAATACAGTAGTTCCTTGAATATCATCAGTGGTTCCCCAGCGCCCCGCCGGTATCCGTGCTAGAATCTCCGCGTTCCGGCGTTCATCCCCACACAGCCAGGCGGTATTTTCAGAAGCGATATATCCAGGAGCAATGGCATTAACATTGATGTTGTATTTCCCCCATTCATTGGCCAGCAGTCTGGTTATACCCAATACACCGCTTTTGCTGGCTGAAAACGGCGCAATCTGAAATCCACCATGAAAAGAGTGGATTGAGGTGATGTTGATGATTTTACCGCCTGTTCCCTGTTTTATGTATTGCTTAGCTACCGCCTGGGAGAAAAAGAAGAGGGTTTTGACATTCAGGTTCATAGATTCGTCCCAATCTTTCTCCGTAACCTCTAAGGCGTCCGCCCGGTGCAACACCCCAGCGTTATTGACTAAAATATCGATCTTTCCGTAATGACGAAGCACTTGATTGAGGATTCCCTGAATCGGTTCGATGCTCATCAGGTTGGCTACTACCGGGAAATAATTGCGGCCACGTTCTTCAACCCTGGACTTGGTATCGAACATCTCTACATAATCGATACCGGCGATGTCGGCCCCGGCCTCCGCCAAACCGATACTGATCCCTTGCCCAAGACCGGTAGAAGCGCCGGTGACTAAGGCTACTTTCCCATCCAGCCTAAATTGGTCCAGTATCATTTCTCAATCCTCCGTCCAATCTCCACTAAAAGATTGATATATATTATATTTTTATGATCCTAGCCCAAAATCATCTCTACAATTCAATATCTATTCTCCGGGGTATTGGAAAATCCTGCTTTTAACCGAAATAATTTTTTAGAATGGTCTTCCGTCAAGTGATGACAGATTACCGGTTTAGTACAACAAAATAACCGCCATTAAAACTAAAGGGGCATCGCCGGTATTCTCTACGGAATGCCCCTTTCCGCCACCGGTCACCATGGCATCACCGGGTGCTACCTCTCTGATGGCCTCATCGTCTCTTACTCTACCCTGTCCTTGAAGAAAATAAAAGATCTCCTCCTCACTATCATGCCGATGAAAGCCGATAGAGCCGCCGACCGGGATTGTGATTTCAGCAACCAAGCGGGTTTTCCCTTTTAAATCCCCCGGTTGAAACAGGTTTTTAATTTGAATATTCCCTGTTCCACCCCGCATCTTCTCCCGAAATTCAACCAGCATCTCCTTGGAGTTGCGAACCATTTAAAGACCTCCTTTTAATTATCGGTGGTATTGTAGGTTTTATTTATTATTAGTAACATTATTCATCTAAAAATGAAAAACTCCTACCTCGATTAAGGCAGGAGCCAACTGCTTTCGTTTGTGCTAGCGCTTTTTAATGTTGGATTTAAACTGGTTCCAAAAGCCTTTACCATTGCTTTTTTCACCGGAAGAAACGGTTTTAGCCTGTTCCATCAGGTCGGAGATCTGGCCAACCGTTAAAATTTTGTAAGCCTCATCTTTATCCGGCTGGCCCTGGGATTTCTTTTGCTCGAGCGCTGTCTTGACGTCCGGAGCGCCGGCCGCTTGTTCAAAACGGCGGACAGTTGCGGCGGCCGTTTGCCGGGGGTCGTTTCCGAAACTGCGCCGGGAGGCCGGAAGAGGATTCGCATGGTCCCACTCCACCAGATCATCGCCTAAATTAGTGGAGACTCGGCGGTTTACCCGGTTTAAAATCTCCGGGCTCAACTCCTGAATCCTCTCCCGCATCTGCTGCAATCTGCCCAACGGCACCTCCAAGCCGGCCAGTAGGAGGTGGAGAACCATCTTCCGTTGCAGGTTTTTATCAATATACAACCCCCGGAAAAGAGTAGGGGTGTTGGTTAATGTTTGACATTCCTGATACATTAATTCCACTGATTCGGCATTCACCCGGTAATTTTCGGGACAAACCAATAACGCCGCCACCCGGGTGCTTTCGCCTTGAAAATTATTCTCCGCTAAAATCCGGACAACCTCCTGGCGGCAGGCGGTGGCTAGTTTAGTGGGGTCGGCGCTCTCCGGTATTTCAAGCTCGATCCGTAAAGGGGTGAAACAACCCGGAGTATTCAGCAACCGGAAAAAGTCTTCCCGGTCAAAGACGAACATATTGGAAGGCCGGTTGGGTATTTGATTAACTTCATCTAAAGTATTGACGATGGCTTCATTGGCCATCGGCCAAAAGCCCATCACCGGACGGTTGCCGAATTTCGCCCTTAATAACTCATTATCAATTATGTAAAGCGGGGTAGGGCTGACGTCACTAAGAATATCCAAACCTTTTAAGGCATTTTTATGTTCCTCGAGGGATTCGCTGGCCAGCGGTATGGTAGTGATACAACCGGTGGTCATGCCCACTTGACGGGAGAGTTCAACTATATCGGCGACAACACCGGTACCGGTGCCCCCCCCTAAACAGGCGATGGCAAAAATAAAATCAACGTCATGATAAAAGTAATCCTGAATAGCTTTTTTAACTTTTTCGGAATCGTTGCGGATTGCTTCTTGGCCAACACGCGGATCTTTGCCTGCCCCGAGCCGGGAACCGATACATAAACGGTACTCGCTAGGTATCATCGTAAGAGCCGCTAAATCTACCGGTGAAGTATTAACAGCCAAGACTTTGTAACCCTTCTGCGCAAAAAGATCGGCGATCTTCCCGCCTCCCTGGCCGCACCCGATAAACCCGAATTTAATTCCCTTATCCTTCATTCTTCAGGATACCTCCGTAACCTCGTCTGACGAGGAAATTAAAATGATTTCATTTATCACCTGTAGAATTTGACTAAATTCGGTAAAATCCTCTTTTTATTAAATTCGTTGTTAAAAATGATACCGTCGTGGCTGCCTGCCTTAAGGAGAAAAAATTCCCGCTGCATTTAACCTGCTAGGTATATTTTAAGTGATATAAAGGGTTTTGGCAACACCTTTCGCGCATTAGAATAAACCCGGAGTACCGGGTTCAAGAAACATTTAAACTAATAAGGGTTCCGTTAAGCTTGGAGCCGCTTTTCCAACGCGGCCAGTTGCTTAGAAAGTTCTTCGGGTAGCCGGTCGCCGAATTTGGTGTAATACTCGCGAATGGAGACTGCTTCCCGGAGCCATTCATCACTGTTCACTTTGAGCAGTTCCTCCATATCAACATCGCTGACATCCAAGCCGCTGCGATCAATGGCGTCGCCGGTGGGCATAAACCCTAGCGGAGTTTCAACCGCTTTTCCCTCCCCGGAGACCCGCTCAAAAATCCATTTGAGGACCCGGCTGTTCTCACCGTATCCCGGCCATAGCCATTTGCCTTCCGGATTTTTCCGGAACCAATTGACGTAGAAGATTTGCGGCAATTTATCGGGAGCCGTTTTAGTGCCAATATTTAACCAGTGTTGGAAGTAATCCCCCATATGGTATCCACAAAACGGCAACATTGCAAAGGGATCACGCCGAACCTGCCCGATATTGGAGGAAATGGCGGCGGCCGTTATCTCCGAACCAACAATGGAACCCAGGAAAACGCCGTGTGCCCAATTAAAACTCTGATGCACTAAAGGAACAGTGCTGGGACGCCTGCCCCCGAAAAGAATGGCGCTAATCGGAACCCCCTTAGGATCTTCCCATTCCGGAGCGATAGCCGGGCACTGACCTGCCGGCGCTGTAAAACGGGCATTGGGATGGGCCGCCGGCCCGGAAGCCCCGGGCGCCCAATCTTTACCCCGCCAATCCACCAAGTGCGGCGGCGGATTATGCCCGATGCCTTCCCACCAGACATCACCGTCATCGGTCAAAGCCACGTTGGTAAAGATGGTATTCCTTTCAATGGTTTTCATGGCGTTGAAATTGGAGTCGGCCGAGGTTCCAGGGGCCACTCCGAAGAAACCGGCCTCCGGGTTAATGGCGTATAAACGTCCGTCCCGGCCGAATTTCATCCAGGCGATATCATCGCCGATAGTCTCCACTTTCCAGCCGGGGATGGTCGGAATAAGCATCGCCAGGTTTGTTTTTCCACAAGCGCTTGGGAAAGCGGCGGCCACATATTTCTTGATTCCTTTAGGATTGGTAATACCCAGGATCAACATATGCTCGGCAAGCCACCCCTCGTCGCGCGCCTGTACCGAAGCGATACGCAAGGCAAAACACTTTTTACCCAGAAGCGCGTTGCCGCCATAACCGGAGCCGTATGACCAAATAGTACGCTCCTCCGGAAAATGGCTGATGTATTTCTGTTCAATGGGGGCGCAGGGCCAATCCGCATCAACCTGGCCCTCTTTTAAAGGAGCCCCCACCGAATGCAGGCAAGGTACAAATTCACCGTTATCACCGAGAACATCCATGACTCTTTGGCCGATCCTGGTCATAATACGCATATTAACGACTACATAGGGGCTATCGGTAATCTCCACGCCGATTTTGGAAATCGGCGATCCGATCGGCCCCATGGAAAATGGGATAACATACATGGTCCGCCCTTTCATACAACCACGGTAAAGAGCGGTCATATTTTTTTTCAATTCTACCGGATCAATCCAGTTGTTGGTCGGACCGGCGTCCTCCCGGTTCCGGGAAGCGACAAAGGTCCGGTCTTCCACCCGGGCGACATCGGAAGGATGGCTACGGAATAAATAACAGCCGGGACGCTTTTCCGGATTTAAGGGCTTAGCCATACCGGAAGCCACCATCTCTTCTAACAAACGGTCGTATTCTTCCTGGGAACCGTTACAATGGTATATCCGGTTGGGTTGGCAGAGAGCGGCCATTTCTTTAACCCAATTTTCCAAGGTTTTATTCATAGAGACACTCCTTATCGTTTTTTCAAGAAATATTACAAATGTCGGATCAGTACAAACTCTATATTTTACAGGCCATGAAACACCGGGATTAAACTTAGTCAACATTGTATTATTTGTAATTTCTATTGTCAACGGTTTTCATTGTTGTATACAGTACTCTTTAGCGTCTCCCCAAAAGTCTCCAAGAAAACTCCAAAGCGCCATCCCTTTTCCTAACTGCCTTTTCCTTCACTGTCCAAAATTCCTCTAATATCGATCAACCGGCATAACAGCTTTCGAAACTTGGGAAAATAATAAATATGACAACTCTATCCCAACCATAAAAGAATTGAAAAATTAACCTTGAAGAAATAAAATAGTAAAGGTGAAACTATGAGTTATAATCCGGCTAATACATAGGAGAGATCTAATTATGAAAGGAGTCATCCGATGCCCGCTTCCAGTTATATTCCCAGGTTTCAAAAGTTTGCAATACTTGCCGCAGCGGTTCTTATGGGCATATCCAATTTGCATTTCCTATCGACCCAAAATTTACACCCCGATGAAGCTTACTATTGGGTCTGGTCGCGCCATTTAGATATCGGCTATTTTGATAATTCCCCTTTTGTGGCTTATGTGATCCGCCTTTTTACCACAATCGGCCGGAATAACGAGTTTTGGGACCGGCTCCCGGCCTTCCTGGGCTGGGTTTTTTTCCTGTACTTCGTTTTTAAAATGGTTAAACTGGTTTACCTGGACCAACGCTCCGCCTGGTTGGGGGTTCTGGTGGGGACATTTGTCCCTCTGGTAGCCAGCGGCAGCCATATTATGACCCACGACATTCCGATGATTTTTTTCGCGACATTAACCTGGTTCTTTTTGTACCTGGCGATCGAAAGAGAGCAAAAGAGCGCCTGGTATTGGGGGGGAGTCTTTTTTGGAATGGCCCTCTTCTCAAAGTTCCAAGCGGTACTTATCGGGCTGGCGGTTTTAACGGTGTTGCTTACCCGTTCCGAAAAAAGAAGAATCCTGCTGACTAAAGAGCCTTACCTGGCTGTTTTAATCGCCTTTCTGATGTTTTTGCCGGTTCTATACTGGAACTGGCAACATCATTGGGCGGCGTTCCTTTGGCAGTCCCAACACGGGATCCATCGTGAGATAAATTTCCATAACGAACTGGAATATCTTGGCGGGCAATTGGGTGTTTTTTCATTGTTGTTCCTGGTGCTCCTATACTACACCATAAAAAGGATTATTGGCTGGAAAAAGACCTCCTCCGGAGTTGCTTATTTAATCACTTCTTTCCTCCCGGTCTTTATCTTTTTCGGTCTCACCAGTTTAACCTTTGCCGCGGAACCAAATTGGCCGGCTGTCGGTTATTTCCCGGCGGTTGTTTTCCTCTCCGGAGAACTGGCCGCTTCATTAAGAGAACTAACCACAATTAAAAAGAGACTTCTCCAAATCTTTATCGGATTGTCCATCGCTTTCAGCATCTTCCTGTTGTCATTTGTCCGGTATCCACAGCTCATTATAGAATTGGGTTGGGATATGAACCCGGATCTAGTATTGACAAATGGAACCTACGGCTGGGATCAATTAGGGAAAAAAGTTGATTCCATACTAACTAAAGATTTTCCAAGCGGCCCTCATCCGGTGCCCGTTTTCGGAGACTCGTATCAAACAGCCGCCGAACTGCAATTTTATGTTAAAAAACCGGTGGTTGTTTTCACCACCCGCCAGGCTCATCGCAGCCATTTCGACTTTGTGACCGCCGCTCAAATCTCCAAGTTCAACGGCCAACCCGGGTTGTTGGTCTTGGAAGGCCAAGTTCCAGCCAACGCTGCCCGGTATTTTGATGGTATAGTGTTGACAGATACACTGACAATTTCCCGTTTCCACCATGATATCCGCAATTTTTACATTTATAGTTTTCAAAAACTAAACGCCAAAGCCCTGCATAAGATGGCCGTCGATAAGCCTTATGGTTACCCCGGGGAATACCCGGATTGATCAGAGGGTGAGGAGGGTTAGAAGGGTAGGGTGAGGGGGTTAGGGGGCTGACCAAAAATTCATGCTCTATGGAGCAACCCTTTTCAATAATCGATAAGCTTTCTCCAGGAAAGCCCGAGATTCCTCCCAGATATTTAGCGCCAAGACTTCCTCGTATTTGAAAAAACCAACCTGGCGTCCTTCCGGATTGGTCTTAACGGTATGCAAATACTCCATTAAAAATAGATTGGTGCTAATAATCACTTTTTTATTTTCGCGGTACCAAAAATACTGAAAACAGCCGAGGTTTCCGATGATTTTGGCTTCAACCCCGGCCTCTTCGATTACCTCACGGAGGGCGGCCCTCTCCGGGGTCTCGCCCTTTTCGATATGACCGGCGGGGAAAATCCACTTATTTTTATTGGAATTACTGGTAACCAATAAAAATTCCATTATACCACTGTATTTCCGGAAAATTACCCCGCCCGCCCGCTGTTCAACCGGTAGATTGCCCAAGTCGACACGCTCCGTTTTTAGGATCTAAAACATAATCTTCTGCCGTCTGGCCCAAATGTTAACTAATATCCCCACCGCCACCAGATTGGCGATCATGGAACTCCCGCCGGAACTGATGAATGGAAGCGGAATTCCGGTTATCGGCATTATTCCCATATTCATGCCAACATTTTCTAATACATGGAATAAAAACATCGCCACAATCCCTACCGCGATTACTGTTCCGGTTTTATCTCTGGCTTGATAGGCAATGCGCACGCCTCTCCAAATCAAAGTGAAAAATAAAAACAAAACGCTGAAACCGCCTACAAACCCCAATTCCTCACATAAAACGGCAAAAATAAAATCAGTATGGTTTTCCGGCAGATATCCCAACCGGCCTTGAGTCCCCCGAAACAACCCTTTACCGAAGAACTGGCCGGAACCCACGGCTATAACCGCTTGGCGGACATTCCAACCCGTCTTCATGGGGTCCCGCTCGGGATCGATAAAACTGGTTAAACGGGCGATCTGGTATTCTTTTATCGGCAGCGGTGTGTGAAAAAATTTATTGGCCAGGAATACTCCGGTTAAACCCACTATTCCGATTAGCACAAGCAGGGATAGCTTCCAGCCGGGCGCCCCCGCCGTATACATCATCATAAAGGTGATAAAGATGAAGACCAGCGCCGTCCCAAGGTCCGGCTGGAGTAAAATCAAAAATAAAGGGATGCCGAAATGAATAAAAGGGCCGATAAAATTATAAAAGGAATTAAGACTCTCCTTCTCCGCCAAGTATTTACCCAGGGTTATGATTAGGATAACTTTAGATAATTCCGATGGCTGAACACCGAATAGCCAACTCCGGGCGCCGTTTTTAAAAGTACCCAGCGGGGACAGGACTAATAACAGCAACAAAATATTTATTCCGTATAATAATTGCGACATTCGATCAGAAATACGGTAATCAAAGAATAACATCAGGATAAAACCGGCAATACCGATAATGACAGCCACCAGCTGTTTTTGAATAAACAGGAACGGTTTTCCTTGATTGATGGCGAAGTTGGCGTGAGTTGCGCTGTAAACCATCGTTAACCCCACTGCAACCAGTAAGCCGACTACTGTCAGCAATGTAAAATCAAGATTTTTTAAATGCCGGTAATCCAATTGAAAGCCTCCCCAAACAAACAACGATCACTCTCTATTAAAAAGCCGCACCCGATAAAACCCCGGACTTTGGACCCATCCCGCGCGTGACTATCGCCCTTTTAAGTATACTCTGAAAAGATCCCCAAGTCTAGCCGGGAAAAACTCCCCTTTAGCGCACAACGAAAAACGGCTTTTTCAGCCGCTAAAAAATCACCTACGGATGCGTTTCACGGGAATATTGGCCACTAGCGATGCGGAGAGTTCACTGGAGTTTAAATTGACCTCCATGGACTCTTCATCGATATCCATATACTTGGAGATCACTTGGATCAGATCTTCTTTTAAAGCTTCCATTAATCCCGGCGAAACCGCAGCCCGGTCATGGACTAAAACCAGCCGCAATCTTTCTACAGCCATATCCTTGCTGGAAATATCATCTTTAAAGAGTTTTCCGATCAGATCCATGTTAACCCCTCTTTAAATCAATTGGCAATTGAGAGTTGACCATTGACAATTAAATTACCTGTTTTAGTTGCTGTTATTTTAAAGAAAACCGGAAAGGATTATTTTTTCATAAAACGGCGTATTTTGTCCATCAGGCCCAAATCAAAGTCCATGGACATAAAGGGGACTTCCTCTCCTTCAATTCTGGCAACTATATTCCGAAAAGCCTCCCCGGCCTTGGAGCCCGGGTCCATTACCGCCGGTTCGCCGCGGTTGGTGGAGATAATAATGCTTTCATCATCGGGGACAATTCCTAAAAGGTCGATTGCCAATATATCGTTAACATCACTGATATCCATCATATCGCCTTTCCGGACCATCTCCGGGCGGACCCTGTTCACCACCAGGCGCGGTTCCGCCATTTCCCTGGCTTGCAACAGCCCGATAATACGGTCGGCGTCACGGACCGCGGAAACATCCGGCGTGGTAACGACAATGGCTTCGTCAGCACCGGCCACGGCGTTCTTAAAACCCTGTTCAATTCCGGCCGGAGAGTCAATTAAAATATAATCATACTCTTCCCGCAATTCGGCGCATAACTCTTTCATTTGTTCCGGTTTGACGGCGTCTTTTTCTTTGGTCTGAGCCGCCGGTAAAAGATACAAATTCTCAAAGCGCTTATCTTTAATCAAGGCCTGCCTGATCTTGCAAACCTTATCCACCACATTGACCAGATCGAAGACTATCCGGTTCTCCAAACCCATAACCACATCAAGGTTGCGTAAACCGATATCAGCGTCAATCAAGACTGTTTTCCGTCCCCGGCTTGCCAAACCCGTCCCTATATTCGCACAAGTAGTGGTTTTGCCTACTCCCCCCTTGCCCGAAGTAATTACGATAACCTTTCCCGGCATTCAAAAACCCCCTTGAAATATATATCCATCCTCATCCGGTTGTCAGATGCAGCGCCCCCACTAATAACTAACCCGCTCCACCACGATCATCCCGTCTTTAATCATCGCTATTTCCGGCCCTAAGTATTTTGATTTCCGCTCAGGCTCCGAGTCCCTGGTAATAACTCCGGCGATTCTTATTTGAACCGGCTTCAACTGAAAGGCGATGATTTGAGCTGTTGCATCCCCTTCAGCGCCAGCGTGGGCCGTTCCCCGCAGCGTGCCTAAAACAACAATATCCCCGCTGGCGACAACTTCGGCGCCGGGGTTGACATCCCCCATAATTACCAAATTACCTCCAAAAGCGATTCGTTGACCGGAACGAACGGTCTTTTTTACGGTAATAGTGGCTCTGAATTGATCAATTTCCCCGTTTGGCTTTTCAGAAGCCTTAATTTTGGCAGTCCTCGGCTTTTCATCCATAAAATACGGGTTTAAACCAAACTCTTTTACCAGATCAAGCAATGAAGTCCGTTCATTGTCGGTCAATAAACGGTTCCCGGTATCAAGAATAATTTTGGCGCCTTTAAAAAAATCCTGCGATTGTTCCAGCCGTACCCGGATATCCTCCAGGGACTCCTCCAAAGAAGTCATTTCAGGAATGACAAGGGTTAAGCCGTTTTTATAACCCTTAAAAACCACACTTTCAGTGGCTTTCGCCGTTTTAACGATTGTTTCCGGATTTGATCTCTCCGCCATCCAAGAACTCCCCGTATGATTGGTACCATAACTAAGTTCGCTACCGCCAAAAAAAATCCTCCTTACCGTGGAGGATGTTTGCGATGAATAAAGCTAATCCGAATTAGAATTGGCGCCGGATTCGGTTTTGGAACCCGGTGGCGGAGGATTATTTTGTTTATTATCAGCCGGTGTTGCCTGGGAATTATCAACCGAAACATTAACTCCCGGCTCGGGTTTAACTTGTTGCCCATTAGCGGGTTTAGTCGGTTGCCCATTAGCGGGTTTAACCGATTGTCCGTTATCGGTAGCAGTTCGGTTTGAAACTTCCGGCTTGGTTTCGGCAGTGACAGCGGTACTTTTTGGTTGCTGGTTTATATTAAAGTAAGCCTCCAATATTTTTCGGGCGACAGGAGCCGCCCCACCGCTTCCCGAACCTCCTTGTTCAATAAAAACAACTACCACAATCTCCGGTTTATTGGCTGGAGCGTAGCTGGCAAAAACACCGGAGTTATCGTAAGGCGGTTTCTGCGCTGTTCCGGTTTTACCGGCAATCGGATACTTATCAAGGGGAAAGCCTTGGAAAGCAAAGGAAGCCGTACCGCCGTCACCGACTACTTCCGTTAATCCCTGATGAACAATGGATTTAACGGCCGGAGGCAACTGCAAATCCACCACTAATTGCGGGTTAAACTTGGTAATCAGCTTCCCGGAAGGGGAGGTGATCTTGGTAACCAACCGCGGTTTATAAATCTTCCCGTTATTGGCGATGGCTTCGTAAACCTGGGCCAATTGCAAAGGCGTCACGGTGAGAAAAGTCTGCCCGATTCCAAACATCATGGTTTCCAAAGGGTACCATACTTTCTCTTTGGTATTCATCCGTTTCCATTCCGGATCGGGAACCAGACCGGCGGCTTCACCAGGGTAAAGGTTCAATCCAGTTGGTTTTCCCAAACCGAAAAACCGGGAATATTTGGCCAGAACATCAGGGCCTACTCTCCGGCTAAGCTCGGCCATTACAATGTTGCAAGAATTTTTTAAACCGTCGATAACATTTTCCAAACCATGTCCCTTAGGACCGCTGGTTGCAGCAACTGTCCAGCACTTAAACTTACTGCCCCAGATCGGGTCGTAGCCGTTACAGTAAAAACGGTCGTTTAAATTTACCTTGTTTTCCATCAAAGCCGAGATCACGGTGATAGGTTTAAAAGTGGAGCCGGGAGCGAATTCCCCCTGGATAGTCCGGTTGGTTAAAGGATGTAACGGGTTTCGGTAGATCTTATCGGCTACTTCCCGGGGCATAACTCCGACAAAGGCATTGGGATCGAATCCCGGTTTGCTAACCATAGCCAAAATATCGCCGTCACGGGGATCCAAAGCTATAACCGCCCCGGACTTGGCATTTTTCCACTGGGTATATTTTTGAAGATAAGCCAGCTGTTCATCAAGGGCTTTTTCAGCTGCAGCCTGAACCTTTAAATCAATTGTTAAATGAAGGTTATTCCCGGGAACCGGTTCTTGGTTTTCCAACAGCCGTAAAGGACGGCCGTGGATATCGACTTCAAAGTTTTTGCCGCCGCTGACTCCGCGCAAGTATTCCTCGTAAGTGCGCTCCAAACCGGTTTTACCGATATTATCGCCCAAGCGGTAGCCTTTATCTTTAAGTTGCATTAATTCTTGATCATTGATCTCCCTGATATAACCGAAAAGATGGCAAGCCAAATCGTTGAAAGGATATGAACGAACCGGCACTTCGTCAACTTCTACTCCCGGTAGGTCAAATTTGGCCTCCAAGAGCTTGATAACGGTGGCGGGATCGACATCTTTACTGATGGGGATATATTGATAGGGGGTCCGGGGAATTTTGGGGTTGGGCGCTATTTTAGCCCGAAGTTCGGCTTCGGGCATTTTTAAAATCTTGCTTAACAAAGCGATCTCTTCCGGCTTGTCTTTGATATCCTCTGGGACCACCGATAAATTATGGGAAATACGGCTGGTAACCAAAATTTTACTGTTGCGATCATAAAAAATACCCCGGGGAGCTTCAACCCTGATCGTTCTGGTTTGATTCTCCTTGGATTTCACCATAATGGTGGCGCCTTCCATAATCTGCAGGACCCATAATCTAATCAAAAGAACGGCGAAGACAAATAAGACGACCCCGGCTAAGTATTTAAATTTGGTCTCCAGATTTTTTAAGGCGGTATCTTTCATGATCCGGCCTCCGTTTTACGGTCTATTGAGTCCGTTCAACCATCCACCGTTCCAGTTTCAAGATCAAGTGATAAACCACCGGAGTAACCAAGGCGTTATAAAAAGCCAGCGGCAGGATGGTCGATATAAAAGTGCTGAAAAAGCTATAATTGGCATTAAAAGCGATGTACATAATGATATTGAATGATTCAAAGATTAAGGTGGCTATAAAGACTGTAATGGATGGGATGATTAAATTGTCTTTAAAGATATTTTTCTCCATAAAACCGGCGCAAAACCCCAAAGCCATTTTTGACAAAGCTTGAACGCCGACAATTCCCCCGGAGAGTAAATCCAAAAAAAAGCCGGCTAGTAGCCCCAAAAATAGCCCCTGGTCGGAGCCGCGGAGCAAGCCGTAACTGACGGTTATTATTAGGACCAGATCTGGTGTTACCTGCCCTGGAAGATGTAAGGCCGGTAACCAGGTAGCCTGCATTACTACGGCAAATATTACGATAATACTAAGGATTAGTGCGCGCATCGGCTGGACCTTCGGATGTACCGGTATCTACCGGCAATTCTTTCTTGTTTTTGATTACATAAACAATTTGCAGTTTACCCAGGTTAACCGCTGGTTTCAGGGAAGCCTTGCTGACCATCTGGTTCGATGTTTTATCGACATAAACAACCCGGCCGATGGGCAACCCGCGGGGGAAAATTTCGCTCGTCTCCGCGGTAACAATCAGGTCCTTTTTCCGGAGATCCATAAAGTAACTATCCACAGCCGGTTGAACGGTGCATTCACCACGATACTGGCCTCCGCCGGTAACGATCACCAAATTTCTAGTCCGGGAGACCACCCCGCCTATAAAATTACCCTCACGAGGGTCGGTAATCAGAATTACCTCGGCGGTGCCTGCCCGCACCTCGCCAATCCGTCCCACTACGCCCTGGGGGGTGATTACCGCCATGTTCTTTTTAAGATTATAATTCCGCCCCCGGTTAATGGTAATGGTTTGATTCCAATTATTCGGATTGACGGTGATAATTTCAGCGGCAATTAACTCATTAGGCTGATTGGCTTGAAAATTCAAAGCCGCCCGTAAACGATCATTCTCGGCTTTTAGGGAATTTAGCCCCAGTTGACGCGCTTTTAAATCGGCAATCTCCTTCAACAGCCGCTCGTTTTCGACTTTTAACTGCGCCAAACTGGTAACTGTTTTCCAACTGTTATCAACCGCGCCGCTGAAATTGTTAAAAAGGCTTTCCAGCGGAACCATCGCAGTATTAAAAAAGTATTCAATCTTACCCTCCCCGCCCCGCCGGTGCGATGAAACAAACATTACCCAAGTGATGAGTAAGAAAATTAAAGCGATAATTAGAAAACGGCGGTTTACGAATAATTGAAACAAAAGTTGGTCACCCTTTAAGCCATCTTTTTATTGGGAAGCAATACCCTTTTTAAGTCATGATAATTTCTTTCCAAAGCCATTCCTGTTCCTCTGGCGACGCAGGTTAAAGGATCATCGGCGATTTGGACCGGCATGCCGGTCTCTTCCGCCAGTAACTGGTCGATTCCCCGTAACAAGGATCCGCCGCCGGCCATCACTAAACCTTTATCCAGAATATCAGCGGCTAATTCAGGCGGCGTCCTTTCCAGAGTCATTTTGACCGCTTCCACAATCCCGGAGATAGGCTCGGAAAGAGCTTCCTGAATCTCATGGCTGGTGATGACGATGGTTTTCGGAAGGCCGGTTAAAAGGTCGCGACCCCTGACTTCCTGCCGTTCCTCGCTGCCGCCCGGGTAAGCGGAACCGATATCCTTTTTAATATCCTCAGCGGTCCGTTCCCCGATCATCAAATTGTAATTCCGTTTAATATAGTGAACTATGGCTTCATTCATTTCATCGCCGGCGATCCGGAGCGAACGGCTGGATACAATCCCGCCTAAGGAGATGACTGCCACTTCCGTAGTGCCTCCGCCGATATCCACTATCAGGTTCCCGGCAGGCTCCTCGACGCTCAAGCCGGCTCCAATAGCAGCGGCCATTGGTTCCTCAATTAAAAATACCTCCCTGGCCCCGGCTTGTAACCCGGCATCGACCACGGCCCGTTTTTCCACTTCGGTTACTCCGGACGGCACGCCGATAATCACCCGCGGGGCTAAAATACCCACATTTTTACCGGCCTTATTGATGAAATAACGGAGCATTTTCTCGGTAACATCAAAATCGGCGATTACTCCATCCTTCATCGGGCGAACCGCCACAATATTGCCTGGGGTCCGGCCCACCATTTGCCTGGCTTCATTTCCGACAGCGAAAATATTATTGGTGTCTTTTTCAATCGCCACTACCGTAGGCTCCTGCAACACCACTCCCCGTCCCTGAACATATACCAAAGTATTGGCGGTGCCGAGATCAATCCCCATATCCTTTGCAAACCGGCCTAAAATTGATTTAAACATTCCCAGACTCCTTCCAAGATGTATTATGGTGGTAGTAAATTAATTATGTACATTTTGCAAAGCGAAACCCGGAGCCGAAGGAGCCGGAAGTATATTAATTAAGCCATTTGTCCTCGTTCTTTGAGGCTTATATACCTATTATCGCCGAATATCAGATGATCAATAACCTGAATACCCAATATTTCACCAGCTTCACGCAGGCGGGAAGTCAGCAACAGGTCGTCCTGACTTGGGCCCGGGTCACCACTGGGGTGATTGTGAGCTAGAATAAGACCGGCGCTACTCATTCTTACGGCTTCCTTAAACACTTCCCGCGGATGCACCGGAGAAGAAGAGAGGATTCCGATCGCGGTGGTTTCCACCTTTAAAACCTGATTCCTGGTGTTTAAGTGAACCACTTTAAAATGTTCGCGATCGAGATCCTGAAAACTGGCCTTCAACAGTTGAAAAATGTCTTCCGGTTTTTTAATGACCGGTAACTGAACCGGATGACTGGTAAGAAGTCTCCGGCCCAGCTCAAACGCTGCCTTTAATTGGATCGCTTTAGTCTGGCCCATCCCGGGAATTTTGGCAATCTCCGCCAGCGAAGCTCTGGCCAGACCCCGCAAATCGTTATAGGTGACCAATAATTCTTTGGCCAAATCGATGGCTGTCTTTTGGGTCGAACCGGTTCGGAGAATAATCGCCAACAATTCAGCGCCGGAAAGGTGTTCCGGGCCGTTATGGACCAGTCTTTCCCGCGGCCGTTCCTCTTCCGGTAAATCTTTCATTCTGAGCCGGTGTTCCAACACCTCACCTCACCAAACCGAAATCCCGAACTCCCGGAGCAAATCCAGGAATACTCCCACCGGAAGTCCTACCACATTAAAATAACACCCGTGGATTTCTTCGACTAAGGCAGCCCCTTTACCTTGGATCCCGTAAGCCCCCGCTTTATCCAAAGGCTCTCCGGTAGCGACGTAGGCTTCGATCTCATTCAATGATAACGATCGAAAGCGGACTTTAGTTTCCGCAAACGAAACTTTGCTCCGGCCCCCGGGGATTTCCACCAAAGCCACCCCGGTAAAGACCGAGTGTTCCTTCCCGTTTAACTTGGAGAGCATGGTTACAGCCTCAGCCGGAGTTGCTGGTTTCCCCAGGATCTCCCCGGCGACCGCCACCACTGTGTCGGCCCCGATTATTAAACCGCTTCCGGAATTTTCCGCTATTTGCCGGGCTTTCTCCAATGCTAAACCCATAACCGTTTCCGCCGGGGTTGAAGTTGTCTTTTGAAACTCCGCTTCATCCAAATCACTGGCGCGGATTTCAAACCTTAATCCAATCTGCTTTAAGATCGCGGCCCGTCGCGGGGAGGCTGAAGCCAAGATTAGTTTAGTGGTTGGTTGATTACTGACCGTTGATAATTTCATCCCCTATTACAGTTGGCGGTAGATAATATAAGCCAGCGCCACCCCGATAATGGTGGCCAGATTCAAATTGGCTTTAAAACCGAAAGTTAAGGAAAAGGCATCGGCTAATCTAAAAGTTTGCGGTTCCATGCTGGCCGAGGAGCCCACCGCCAAAAACGGCAAATGTGGCCGTAAAATCTCCCCCATGATGGTGCCGAAGATAAAACCGATTAACAGCAAGATGAGCAATACTCCCCAATTAGTCCCTCCGGAACGACTCACGGCCCGCCGCCTCCAGCTATTAGATTTGCCTTCAATGATTCCACACTTGCCGTAGAAAATCCTTTTTAAAACTAGCAAACAGCCCAAATTTATCTGGCAATTAAACAAAAAAATGTAAAATTCAAAAACGACCCGGGGGGGTCGCCTTGAGCGTCTTAAGAATTTGCTATAAACTGCTTGATTTTTTCTTTGGATAGGGGATCCAGGTTTTGAAAACGCATCCGGACCAAAGTCTCTCCTAATTTCTCCTGGCTATCCCCCACCCCCAGCACTTCGACTCTGGTCTGCATCTTTCCCAAATTGGGTAAGACAAAAGTGCAGTCATAATCGCCCTTTTCTACCCGGCGTTCGGCGGAAATCTTCTGAATCTTAAGTCCACCTTCACTAATATCACGTAAAAACCCGGATATTTCTCCTGTTTCATTGGTAAGGGAAACTAGCACCGATTTAGCTTTAACCCTTTCATATTGACGGTTCTCCAGGATAATCCCCCCTAATCAAAAAGTACCGTAATAAAAGCGGTGCGGTTTTTTTAGGATTTACTTCTCCCTGATTTTTCAAAAATATGTTTAATTAATCCTGAATCCGTGATTTAGCATTTTCCAAAGCTTAAATTGGAGCGTTTTTTAAAAAATTCAACTGGATACAAAGTGAAATTTACCAATAATCGGTAAATTAAAATGGTAAATATTGGTTTG
>JBLNCU010000161.1:0-10787 GCA_050260935.1 Bacillota bacterium | reverse complement strand
GAAAAATATTTCCCCCCTCATCCCCTACCTCTTCTCCATACGCGGAGAAGGGACGCCCCATGGGCGGAGTTGAGGCGAAGACGGGGTGAATAATATTTTTCGAAGTGGTAGGTAGGCCGGTCTTTAATCCGAGTTGCCTGGCGGGTATTTATCACTTGACATAACCGGAGGGACGTTGTATATTAAATACAATTAACTGGTTTGAAGAAGAGAATATTCATTATGAACAGGCGCTATGCTTTTAAAGCATATTGAGCCGGGCCCGGCCGGGGCAGCGGAGTAAATTTCCACCGTGGGACATATATGTCTCACGGTTTTTTAATATCCGTTAGGGGGTAAATCAATTGATTGATGAAAAAAAGAAGGCGGCCTTATATTCAGTCGCAGCGGCGATATTTCTGACAGCCATGAAACTGGCGGTTGGTTTATTTACCGGTAGCTTAGGTATTCTTTCGGAGGCCGCTCACTCCGCTCTGGACTTGGGCGCCGCCGCAATTACTTTTTTCGCGGTGAAAATCTCTGATAAACCCGCTGATTCCGAGCACAACTATGGGCATGGGAAGGTTGAAAGCTTTTCCGCCCTAATCGAGACCCTGCTTTTACTGGCGACTTGCGGCTGGATTATCTATGAAGCAGTCGGCCGGTTGTTTTACGGGAGGTCGGTGGAGATTATCGGTACTTTCTGGGGCATGCTGATAATCATCATTTCCATCTTTGTTGATATCTCCCGCTCCCGGTCCCTAAAGAGAGCCGCCGATAAATACGGCAGCCAGGCTCTGGAGGCGGACGCCCTTCATTTTAGCAGCGATGTTCTAAGCTCCTTAGTTGTACTAATCGGTTTAATCTGCGTAACGATAGGCAAGTACCTTCATTGGCAGTTTTTGAACTACGGTGACTCGGTGGCGGCCCTAGGGGTATCCGTTTTGGTGATAATTATCAGTTTCCGCCTGGGAAAACAGACGGTGGCGGTTTTACTGGATACCGCCCCTAAAGGAATGGTCGGCACGATCCTACATGAAGTAAACCAAGTAAAAGGTGTCCTGGATGTGGCTACCGTCAGAGTAAGGCCGTCAGGCCCCCGTTATTTTATTGATCTGGATATAGGCATCAATCGCAATGAAAGCCACCGGGTGGTCCATTCCATTGTCAATGAAGTCCGGGAGAGGCTGGAAGTTAAAATACCCAATAGCGACATTGTGGTAAGCACATTCCCGGTTGATATCACCGGTGACGATGAACAGGAGGTCTATCATACAGTCAAGAAGATTGTCGATCGTTTTCCGGTTTGCACCAATATCCATAATATACATGTATACGAAGTTTCCGGCGAGAGATATATCGCTATTCATCTTGAAGTCAAGCAGAGTATGACTTTAAAGGAGTCTCACGACTTGTCCCATGAAATCGGGGATCTAATCGCTGCTGAGTTGGGGGATGTTAAGGAAGTTAGTGTAAATTTCGAGTATGTCAAACGACAATGCATTACAGCTGAGGATATAACCGATCGCAGTCAGTCCATTATCGACAAAATTTATAGTTTGATCAATAAGGTTCCCAGTAAGCTGAATTGCCACGATGTCAAGGTCTATAGTCAAGGCGGCCGATTAACCATCTTCCTTCATTGTAAGATGAAGGAAGAGTATACCACTGAAAAAATTGAAAACATCTCCAAGGCCATCTCCGAAAAAATCCGCAGTAATATCAGTGGTATTGATCGGATTCACCTGCATGTCGAACCGATGGAAAATCCGGCTTCATTTTAGTAAATCCGGATCAAAGCTAAAAAGATTAATAAAAACCCCGGTAAAAGAGAGAGTGCTCTTTTGTTGATCTTGCTCTTGAGGGTGATTTTTTCCCCCAGAAAGGTGCCGGCGTAAAGGAAGATCAACTGGAAAAGGCCGATAATAAATGGGATCAACGGCGAGTAAAATCCGGTTAAAGCGCTCCCGATTCCCACACCGATGGCGTCGACGGACAAAGCCAGGCCCAGCAATACCGACTCGGCGGCGTCGATCGCTCCTGATTTGTCGATATCAAATTCCATGGGGTTTCGTATTACTTGAATAGTAATGCCCAAAGATTTTATAACCACTTTACAGAGAGTCTGGTCGGTGGAGCCTTTATTTTCAGTGAGGTCGGTCTCTTTTAGCAGCGCCTGAATAATAATCCACAACCCCATCAGGCCCAGGATGGAAATGCCGGTTAATTTGGCGGCAGCCGGAGGTAGAAACAGCGCCAGGGATTTACCGGTGATCAGTGCGATACCTGCGTAAAAAATGGAGAAAAGACAGATAACTACTTTGGAGCCGAAGGGAATCTTAACCTTTTTTAGGCCGTAAACAATGCCGACTCCCAAGGCGTCAATGCTCAGGGATACCGCCAGAATAATCAGGGAAAAAAACATTTGACCATCTCCTGAAGATAATCGCCGGTAATAGGCTTTTGTATTATATGATAATTGCCCTGGGTTTGTTATTAAGCCGGGAGAGGCGAATGAGGTTTTCGGAGGATTGGTGATTGTGGAAGGACAATAGACTAAAGGAAAAAGCGTATAGTAAGGGATAAAAGAATGGGTGAGCCAAGAGCCTGTTCTTTTTTTTATTTTCACTGCGACTTTAACCCTCAAGCGCGGAGGAAAAAGAAATAATTTAAACCTCTACCATGCGCACATGTAATTAACGGCACATATATTATACTAGCAAAAAACCGGAGGTTGATTTTTAGTGATTTGGAGGATTAAATAGTGGGTTTGCCGCTATTGATCGCAATAATTGGGTATTCGGTTATTATCTTCTTTCTAACTGTGTGGTTAACTAAATACCATGATTATCACTGCCGGATTTCGCATCCTAAAGGCCGGATAGATAAGGAAGCCTCTCTCGAGACTCAATTGGGTAACCCGGAGACTAAAAGCCCAAAAAATAATCCTGCTTATACAGATGAAACGGCAAATGAATCCCGAACCACACCGCCATCCGGTAAGGAATCCTTCTCCGAAAATGATGAGGGGGGTGTTTAAGCGGAGATATTGAGGAAATGAATCTTAAAAAATAAAAAAGGAGGGAAATTTATGGACCCTTTGATTCGTGCAGAAGTGGTTATCGGCGAAAACACAAGACAGTTGTTGATTGAAAAAAATGTTACTTTGACGATCCCGGCAATAAAAGTCCGAAACATCAATGCGACTGTCAAAAACATAACCACTGATGTCATTGCAGATAAAGTGGTCATCCAAGGGGTATTGCACAAACAGGTCTTCTTTGTCGGAGAAGATAATATCGTTCATCACCAAGCAGAGGATATTTCGTTCAGTACTTTCGTAGACGTCCCGGGAGCGGAGCCCGGTACGAATGTTCAAGTTGAACCGGTGGTTGAAACTATTATATTTAGCTTGTTGACACCGACCATCCTCCATCAAAAAGTAGTATTGGAATTCTTTGTGAAGGTAACCGAAACACGGCAGCTTAATATACTTACCGGAAACGGCCCATTGGTAAGAGTTGACCAGGTGGTAGGGGAGAATACCAAGCAGGAATTATTTGAAAACATTGTCACTCTTATTACTCCGGCCATAAAAATCGACGACATCACGGTAACAATCAGGGATATAACTACCCATATCATCCAGGATAAAGTGATTATTCAAGGAGTCATTCATAAGCAGATCTTTTTTATCGGCACCAACAATATTGAATTTCACCAAGCAGAGGATATCGAGTTTTCGACCTTCGTCGATGTGCCGGGCGCAACGGCGGGAATGGATGTTGAAGTAGTTCCGACTGTGGAATTTGTGAACTTTGAATTACAGAGTCCAACCATACTTATACAAAAAGTGGTGGTCGAGTTCTTCGCCAAAGTTACCGAGAGCGTGCAGATTAATATCCTGCTGGGCCCGGGAGCTTTATTAAAACTTGAAACCGTCATCGGGGAGAATACAAACCAAATTCTGGTAGAAAACGTCTTTACCTTACCGATTCCCACGGTTAAGATCAGGGAAATTATCGCCAGCATCCGGGATATAGTCACTGAAGTAATTGAAAACAAAGTAATTATCCAAGGAATCTTGCATAAGCAAATCTTCTTTATTGGCGAAGATAATCTGGAACACCATCAAGCGGAAGATATACCTTTCAGCACATTTGTCGATATTATCGGCGCTACTCCCGGTATGAATGTCCGGGTAGATTCCAGAATTGAAACCATCCTCTTTGAACTGGAGAATAGTCTGACCTTGAGGCAAAAAGTGGTTATTGAATTCTTCGTGAAAGTCACCGAGACCCAACAACTGCTGGTTCAAATTGTATCCCCATATTATTTATAAAATTCCGACAAAGGATCGCTCTGGAGACAGGTTGTTCCTCTACTGAACAACCTGTCTCTCTTGTAATTTATTTTGGTAGTTTCCGTATCCACAATGCATATAAATTATCGAGATGACCGGTTGTAAAGGAGCCGGAAAAATTTGTGGAACGGGTAAAGCATTTTAAAATAACCAGTGAACGGTGGGATCTAGTAAATAAAACAATCCAGCAAATAAAAACCACTTTGCTGGAGTACCGGTTTTTCAGGGACAGCCAGAAGCAATCCTCGGCGGTGCGTGGTGTCGCGCGGCGGGAGATTCGTTATTTGGAGCTGGATAACAGGCTTCGAATAATCGATGATTGGATTCAGCTCGAAATTGATCTGGGTGAGGATCCGGGGGACTTGCTTCCCGGACTTTATGCCGAGCTAAAACAGGATTTTTATCTATTTCAACCTGGGAGGGCAGGGGAGATCCCGGCTATTTTGGAGCAGGGATTTTCTTTAATTATTGGCCGGAAGGTTGCTCTAGATTTGGAGTTCCGGGAGACCCCCTTATTGGTAAATTCAATTATTAAACAAGGGGAGGAGCGGGTGGTTCTAGAGATACCGGTCAAGCTTCCGGCAGGAGCCTTTATTCCAAAAGGATTTCAAGGATGTATCCGTTTAAATCAAGAGCGGCGGCCTGGGCCGGTTGAAGGTGAAATCGCCGGGATAATTACTGGCCGAACCGCTGACGGTTACCTGAAAGAAGTCGATCTTAAACAAAACGTAAGTATACTGGTGAAATTACCGGTTCTGAACGGAAGTCAGTCGTTAAGGATCTTGGGACAAATCAGGGACTGCATATGGAAACCGGGATCCATTTCTGAAGAATGGCGGCTGGCGTTAAAAGTCGACCTTTACTGGTATTTAACTGAGCTTAAAAGTTTGATCTGTAAAGAATGGATCAGCGGTAGCAGTTCGAAAGCCCACAAAATTAAGAGCTTAGTGTTGTCGGAAGAACGAATTTCGGATTTTGCCAGGGAGATTAGCCTGGATTTACCAGAAGGGACAGCCATCGCAGAAGCCGTTTTGGAAAAAGTGGATTATGAAACTAAAATCACTAAAAAAGGTCTGTTGTTAACCGCTAATCTTGCTTGGGGAATATTCTTTATAAATCCGTCCGGTCTGGAAGAATACAGGGAGAGTCGAGTTCAAATTGATGAATTGCTTCCCTACAAACTTCCGGACCAGACGATAACCAAGGAAACCACTTACATAACGGAGTTAATAATTGAACCGCTCCGGCAGAGGGTTGCCGAAAAGGCAATAAATGTCGACCTACAATGCCATTGTATCTTAAGGGCTTATGATAAAAAAACGACGGTTATCATTGAAGAAACAGCTGCCAAAGAAGGGATTTTGGCGGATGTCATATTTGGGGTCCGGAAATTTACTTTATTGGGGGAGGTTGTTTTGAATTTACGGGATCGGCCGGCCGGGATCGAACAGTTTAAATCACGTTTGGTGGACATTCAGGCGCTGGTCAAGGAAGGGTGGTTAAATGTCAGCGGCTGTTTGGAACTGGCGATTACTTATATTAACCAGATACAGGCGCTCCGGGAGGATCTTTTCAAAACCTTTTTTCAAGAGAGTTATCTCTGGGAGCAACTGACTCTTTCCACCCCGGTCGATCTCCAGGGGGAGCTGGCTTATGATGGGGTTTCCTTAATTGGCGATCAAATAAGTTATAAATATTTACTTAATATTAGCGCCCAGGCGCATCAGGAAAAGGCAATCCAGGTATCAACAGCCGGTTGTCAAAGGCCGGCGGAGGGGGGAACGGCGGAAGTTTTATCCGGGGAAACAACCTCCGCCCCGTCAGGTATAAAGCTGTTGATTCAAGGAGAAATACCCCTGACGCAGGGAAGACTCAAAAAGATCATTGAAAGCAGGCTCCGGATATCCGATTTTTCTTACCGGGATTCTTTGAATGCTATTTTAATTAGAGGAAATTTAACGGGGGAAGTCGATTTTTTGGATGGTGAGCGGTATTTAAAAACAGTAAAAATCGAACTTCCTTTTTGGCGCTTTATCAATAACAGCCCTGATCTAACATTGGATCGCCGGCGGCTGATTCCAGAGATCGCTGGTTGCAGCTATACTCCGGTCAAGATACTGCCATGGGGGAAAGGGTCTTTGAAGATTGATTTAAATCTGGAATTAAGACCGGTTTCCAGTCCCTGAATCAATAGCTTGGGTGCTGAGGCGTTTCCAAGGAGACTTCCCTTATTTTAATCGAAGGGAGAGACTGACTGTGAAGGTATTATTGCAGAACCGGAATAGTTTCCGGAACTCTATCGCCGGGGACGGGATTCAACTTATTAAAACCAAAGAGTATCTAGAAAAACTCCAGGTTAATGTGGAAATAAGCAGTGATCCCAGCCATGATTTATCCGGGATCGATCTGGTCCATATTTTCAACATTATGCCGGTGGAGGAGGTATACCCGTTTTTCCAAAACGCCAACCGGCAGGGGAAGAAGATCGTTCTTTCCCCGATTTTTTGGGACCCCCGGGAGTTTTTGGAACAAAGCGGTTCATCGAATGATTTTCAAGGCTGGTGGTTGAAGACGATGCCGCTCCGGTTGGAAATCTTGAACCGGACGGCAATGATTCTACCAAACTCCAAACTGGAGTTGGCCGCTCTGGAGAGCGTATTCCCCGAATTGCCGCCGGCGATGATTGTCCCGAATGCCGCCGACATAGCTTTCGCTGCGGCCCGGCCGGAAAGATTTATCCGGCGCTATCAGTGGCGGGACTTTGTTCTCTCGGTCGGGAGGATCTGCCGCCGGAAAAATCAACTGGCCTTGATCAAAGCCATGAAAGCATTGAAGCTGCCTTTGGTACTGATCGGACCTTTAAATGATTCCCTTTACTACCGCGAGTGCCGCCGCCAGGCGGCCGGTGGTAAGACGCTGTTTCTTGACTGCTTAAAAGGAAACGATCTGGCCTCGGCATACGCCGCCGCCAAGGTTCACGCTCTGGTAAGCTGGTATGATACTCCAGGTTTGGTCTCTCTGGAGGCCGCTTTGGCCGGTTGTAACATTGTATCGACGGACCGGGGCAGCGCCCGGGAGTATTTCGGAGGTTTGGTCGACTATTGCGACCCCGGGGATCCCGAAAGCATTAAAAATGCGGTTGCCAATAGCTGGCATAAAAAACCTGACCGCCGGTTGAAACAGTTGGTCCTGGAGAAATACACCTGGGAAAAAGCGGCCCTGGCTACATTGGAAGCGTATAAAGCTGTTACCTTGGCATGAACAACGAATATTTGGCCAGTTTAGCGCCGGAGGTTTCATCATATAACTCAAAGAGCAATTTGTTTTTGTAGAAATAATATTTGGGAAGAGTACATAGATGGTAGCCTCCGGGATCTTTCCGGCCGGTCATAGTGACGAAGTAACCCCGGTATTTCACTTCCCGAACATTCAGATGGAGGGCCAGGATTGGGAAAGATTCAGCCGGAAACATCTCCGGCAGTTTGATCCGGTATTCCTCCAATATTTTTTTCCAACGAAACAACTCATCACCCACGATTAGCTGGGGAGGTAAGTCGGGATTCTTTTTTAGAAAGCTGCCCCGGGCTAGAGTGGTAACGGCCATCGGAATGTATTGGACAGCCGGAAAAGGAAAAACGGCCGCGTTTCCGAAACTCAATTATTCTACGCCTCCTTAGGTTTTTCCGATTTATTTCCCTCAAGCCTTATCTTTAAAAAGGCCGCAGGGTTACAGCAATATTTTATGCATTGGACAGGGCCGGGGTCACAATAACTTGGAAATCTTCAGAGGTTTTTTGCCGGCACCAGCCTTCCTATTGACTGTAGAGGATGGCGGTTTCCCCGTACGGCGGGGATAAGGGGTCCTTGTTTTTTACTGAGTTAACTTAAAATAAAGTAATTATTGGTTTTTAAGAGGTAAAACCGGCATTCTGTCTAATAATTATATAAAATGACCAAAAATGGGATTGGGGGTTTTGGCGAGTGGCAATAAATCATCCGGGATAGAGGGCTGATTTTTTCACCGGAGGTTTGGAAATATTTCGGGTGGTGATGATGAACCGGGGATGGATTTGTTGATATTGCCGATAATAGTTGTTTTGCCAATTTGGGCTTTCATAGACTCTTTTGCCCGGTCTCCAAATTATCTGGCCTTTCATTTTGGCTTTGCCCTTGTTATCATGGTCTTCTTTTGTATGTTCAGCCGAAAACAGGGAACCATCCATCGCCAAAACTTGGTCCGGGAACTGAACAAAGCCTCCGAACAACTCAGGCTAATCACCAGCTATGTGCATGATGGGGTTTGTTTGGTGGAATACGATCCCAAACAAAAAACCGCGCAGCTGAAGATGTGTAACGACAGTTTTGTGGCAATGGCCGGTTTCAGCCGGGAGGAATTGCTGTCGGCTCCCGATTTGAGCCGGTTTATCAAGTACAACTTCTATGCTGAAGGTTCACCGACTTTGGATGAGATTTTACTGAAGAAAAGCAGCGCTAAAGGGATATTCTCCTGGGAACGGCCGGATGGAGCGGAAAATATCTATGAATGGACGGCGGTCCCCTGGGAAGATGAAGGTAAAATTTATTTTATCACTACCATCCATGATATAACCGCCCAAAGAAAGGCGGAACAGGCGCTTCAGCAAAAAATCATCGCCTTGACCCAACCGGTTGGTGATATCTCCGGGTTGCGGTTTGAGGATCTGTTTGACCTGGAGGAACTCCAGCAAATTCAGGACACATTCGCGGCGGCCACCGGTTTGGCGGCGGTAATAACCGACAATGAAGGGCGCCTAGTGACCAAACCGGCCAATTTTTGCCGTTTATGCAACTTGATTAGCTCCACTGAAAAAGGTTTGGCCGATTATAGTAGATTAAGCTCTTCAATAGAGTTATCCCCGTATCAGGCAAATATCAAATCGTGTTTTTTCGATAATTTTTTGATCGGCGGCGCCCCCATTCAAGTCGGCGGGATGACCGTCGCCAAATGGTTTATTGGCCAAGTTTTCTCTGCAGAACCCGATACTTCAGGGGCTTTGGCATTAGCCAGGGAGCTTGGGCTGGCGGAAACCGAGTTTTTGGAAGCTTTAGCCGAAGCGCCCCGAATGTCCAGGTCCCAATTTGAAAAAATGAATCAGGCCTTGCTGGTAATCGCCAAACAGATTTCCAACCTGGCGATGCAAAACTTGCAACAGGCCCGGGATATTGCCAAACGCATTCAGGCGGAGGAGGCTTTGAAGGAGAGCGAGGAACGTTACCGGACTTTGTTTAACCGTTCTCCGGACGCCATTTTCCTGATGGATCCCCATAACCAGGAGCTGAATTGGCCGATTATCGAGTGCAATGAAGCCGCTTGCACCATGAACGGTTACTCCCGGGAGGAATTGATCGGCAAATCAATCGACATTTTAAACGCCCAGCCGACGGAGAGGGAGGATTGGGAGCGGTTTACCGCCAGGATTCACCGGGAAAAAAAGGTTTGCGATGAAAAGGTTCACCGCCATAAAGACGGCTCCTTATTTTTGATTGAAAATAATGTCAACCTGATTACCGTTGGAGGGCGGGAGCTCGCTTTGGGAATCGACCGCGATATTACCGAACGGGTGCAGGCCGAGGAGACCATCTGGCATCAGGCCAATCATGACCTGCTCACCGGACTCCCCAACAGGGCTCTCTTCAGCGACAGGTTGTCCCAGGCCCTGGCAAGCGCCAACCTGACCGGGAAGATGGTGGCCGTTTTATACCTGGACCTCGATCGTTTTAAAACCATAAACGATACTTTAGGGCACAAAGCCGGGGACAGAGTATTGCAAATGGAGGCCGAACGGCTCTCCGGGCAAATCTGGGAAAACAATACCATTGCCCGTTTGGGCGGGGATGAATTCGTTTTATTATTGCCCCAGGTTAATCAGCCCGCCGATGTCGGGGAGTTGGCTCAGAAGATTTTAGAAACCAGCAAGCAACCGTTGCTCTTCAATGGTCAGGAGTTATATATCACCGTAAGCATGGGGATCGCCCTTTACCCGAATGATGGAACCGATGGCGAAAGCCTGCTGAAGAATTCCGATACCGCTCTCAACCGGGCAAAGAAGCACGGTGGCAATAATTACCAGTTTTACGCTCCGGCGATGAACGCCAAGGCCTCCGAGCGTTTGACGCTGGAAAACAGCTTACGCCGGGCCTTAAACCGGGGGGAGTTTCTCGTCTATTATCAGCCGCAACTGGATATCAAGTCCTGGGAAGTGAGCGGCTTTGAAGCGCTGGTCCGTTGGAAACATCCGGAACGGGGACTGGTTTCCCCGGCGGAATTTATACCGGTGGCCGAAGAGACCGGTTTGATTAAGTCAATCGACGAAATGGTCCTCCGGCTGGCCTGCGCTCAGAACAAAACCTGGCTGGACCGGGGTTTCCCCAGGCAGCGGATAGCGGTTAACCTCTCCGCCAGCCA
>JBLNCU010000160.1:0-12491 GCA_050260935.1 Bacillota bacterium | reverse complement strand
AGTAATAAAAACGGAAACCTTTTGGATTAAGCTTTCATAAAATGTATTAGAAGTTTAAGAAGAGGTGATAAAAATGGAGGCTCTTCGAAATATTTCCGGCTCAATGGTAGAACTATTACGGAGATTAGTTGGAGAAGAGGCGATTATCCTTACCGAAGATGGTGAAAAAGAAAGGGTAAAAATTGAGGCTGTTATTGGAGAACTGCTGGTGTCGCGCGTCAACCATTTAATTAAATTTACTCTGATTAGATGTATTTGCAGTGTAATTACTTCTTGTGAAGCACTTTTAGCTCCTGGAATTGAACCAGCATCAGAAAACTAACTTAATATTGTTTTTTACAATCTAGAAAAGGCCACCGGAACCTTGTAAAAAGTTCATTTATTAAAATAGCCCTGTTTTCAAGGGCTATTTTCGTTCCAGCACCGTCTTTAGTTCTAGAAGATATTAGTAGAATATCAGTATCAGAATGCCTTAGGCCCAAGCACTGATTTAATAGTTTTCAATACTATACAGTAAGAGGTTTTAGTCATGAATTCTTTACGCAAAAACAATCAATATTTTGTTACTTCCGAGTTTCTGGCTTACCCGAAATTGATCGAGCCCATGGTGGTGCAATTGCTGAAAAAATACCGTTTCGGGTTGTGCCTTTGCATCCGGGAAGAACAATTAAACGATGAACTCGCCCAGCTTTGCAAGATATACGCTAGCGCCGGAATTCCGCTGATATTTTGGCCGCTGCTCCCCTTGAAAGAGGGGCTTTATCTAAATAAGTATTCGGTGACGGAATACCACAATTACTTGGATCTTCTATTCGCTTGGCTGGAAAAGAAGAAACTTCATGTATTCGGGTTGTTGGTCGATGTGGAGCCGGATTACCATAAACCAAAACCCGGTTCCTCCCCGATTATTGACAATATCTGGCATTCCCTCAAGGAGCTTGATGAAGAAGCCTTTAAAGCGGCTATTTCCGGATTTCAGGGTATCATCGGCAAAATCCGGCGTCATAATTGCCTGGCAATCGGAGCGGCCCTTCCTTTTGTATGCGATGACCGGAGCGGAAGCGCCCCCGTTTGGCAGGACTACTGGGGCGGCCCGGTAGCTGAGGTTGAATGGGACATTTTGGTCTTCATGTTATTTGGCAGTTGGTTTGTGGAAATGGGGATGGATTGGCCGACCGCTCACTGCCTGGTCTATGACTATACCAAAGAGATTAAAAAATTTTGGCAGAATAAAGCCGTGGTGTCATTAGGGGTTACTACCCCCGGAACCGGCGCTGAAACGGCGATTTATAAATCGCCGGCTCAGTTGGGAGAGGCCGTGTCCGCGGTTAGGGCGGCCGGGATTAACAATATTGCAATTTACGATCTTAAAGGAATTCTAGATTCGGCGGAACCGGAATTATGGTTTCAGACAGTGGTTAAGGCTTTACCGCGCCTTCCGTCAGGCCGCTGTGACTCGTGGAAGCTATTTCTATACCGCATTGTTGTGGCTACTCTCGGAAAAACACTTGAATTATTCCGATCTTTGAAAGAGGTTGGGGAAAAGCTGGCATCCTTTTTAGTCAGGAGGCGTTCAAGCTATTCCCGGCCTCAAACTCTTTTTAATTCTCGCTTAAAATCACCCCCCGGCAAGTGAAATAACCTGCCGGGAGATGAAAATACGGAGACTATTTTTTTAAAATTGCTTTTAGGTCTTCAGCGGGTGTAGTGATCGGTTTGATCTGGAACTTTTCCACCAGTATATTTAGAACATTTGAAGAAATAAAGGCCGGCAGTGAAGGACCGAGATAGATATTTTTAATACCAAGCGCCAACAGGGTTAGCAGGATACAGACGGCCTTTTGTTCGTACCACGACAGCACCAGGGTGAGAGGTAGTTCATTGACATTACATTTAAAAGCATCCGCCAGTGCAATAGCGACTTGAATGGCTGAATAAGCATCGTTACATTGTCCCATATCCATTATCCGGGGTAGACCGCCGATTTCTCCGATGTTTAAATCATTGAAACGGTATTTGCCGCAGGCTAGAGTCAAGATTACTGTGTCTTCCGGCGCTTGTTTGACAAATTCCGTATAATAATTCCGGCCGGATTTAGCGCCATCACAGCCGCCCACCAGGAAGAAATGTTTGATGGCACCGGACTTTACAGCCGCAACTACTTTATCGGCAACACCAAGGACGGTTTGGCGGGCAAAGCCGGTCATCATTTCCGAACCGCCGTTGATCCCGGTGAAATGTTTATCCTCTTTCCAACCACCTAATTCCAAAGCTTTTTCAATAACCGGGGTAAAATCCTTTTGACCGTGGTCATTTTCCGGGATATGCTTGATCCCTGGATAACCGACAGCGGCAGTGGTAAACACCCGGTCAGCATAATCCGCTTTCGGCGGCATCAGGCAATTGGTGGTAAAAAGCACCGGGGCCGGCAGGTTGCCAAATTCTTTCTGCTGGTTTTGCCAGGCGGTGCCGAAGTTTCCTTTTAAATGAGGATACTTCTTTAATTCCGGATATCCGTGGGCCGGGAGCATTTCCCCGTGGGTATAAATATTAACGCCTTTGCCGGTTGTCTGTTCCAGCAGTCGTTTTAAATCCAATAAATCGTGTCCGGATACAACGATAAAGGGGCCTTTTTCCACGTTAGCAGTGACCTTTACCGGCGCCGGGTGGCCGAAAGCGGAAGTATTAGCCGTATCAAGCAGCGCCATGCATTTCAAGTTGACTTTTCCAAATTCCATTAGAAGGCTTAACCATTCTTCGATGGAATGCTCTTCACCCAAAGCCTTCATTCCGTAATAAAACCAGTTGCTAACCTCGGGGTCTTCTTTACCGAGCACATAGGCATGCCAGGCGTAGGCGGCCATGCCGCGGATGCCAAGCAGTAAAGTGGAACGAAGGGATACAATGTCCGGATCGCCCTGCCAGAGAGCTTCAGCAGGGAAATCGGTGGCCCCGCCTAACTTGGCTTTCTCTTCCCAAACCCCTTTTTTAAGTTCGTCGATCCGGTCCGGATCAAAATTGACATTGGTGACTGTGGCGAAGAGGGACTCCATCATCAGATGGTCCGCTTTTGGGCCGGGGACTTTCCCGGCGGCGGCCCGGGCTAAACCAATTAAGGCGGCGGTTAGTTCATCCTGTTTTTGGGCGACATCCGGTTGTTTCCCGCAGACTCCGGTTTTGGTACAGCCTTTACCGCCCGCTGTTTGTTCACATTGAAAGCAAAACATAGCTGACATTGCAAAACCTCCCTAAAATGTTATTTATGTCAATCAATAGATTCTTTTTAAGGGGATGGCCTTTTGTCAATCCTCAACAATGGCGCCATCCGTCCCGATAACTACGGCCCGCCAAGGAATCATTCGCCCGGAGTTGATCAAGGCTTGTTTAACGGCGTTGACGATCCCTCCGCAACAGGGAACTTCCATCCTGAGTACAGTTAAGCTTTTGATTTCGTGCAGTTTTAAAATAGCGCTTAATTTCTCAGTATAATCAATCTCATCCAATTTGGGACAACCAATAAGCGTAATCTTATTTTTCATGAAATCCTGATGAATATTGGCATAGGCGTATGCGGTACAATCAGCCGCCACCAGTAGATGGGCATTATCGAAGTAGGAAGCGCCGGGCGCCACCAGTTTTAATTGGCAAGGCCATTGGCGCAGTTGCGACACCAAGGATTGCGGCCCCAACTGCGATACCGGTTTTTCATTTTTTTCGATTACACGGGCCATAGTCCCCGGGCAACCGCAAGCTAGTCCCGGTTTTATCTCCAAATGAGCTTTAGTCGCTTCTTCATCAAAGACGGCAGCCTCCCGCTCTTCAATAGTTATCGCGCCGGCCGGACAATCCGGGAGACAGGCCCCAAGGCCGTCGCAATAAGATTCCGATATGAGCCGGGCTTTTCCATCGACCAGTTCCAGGGCTCCTTCGCGGCAAGCGTTGATACAAAGACCGCAGCCGTTGCATTTTCCTTCATCAATTTTAACGATTTTCCTCTTCATTTTAAAACCTCCTTTCAATCTTTTGTTTTAATTGCCTTGATGAGCTTATTATAATATAATCATACCGAAAAATCGGTTGCCAAAGCTACAAAAATAAAAAAGAGGGTTTAGATTTAAATGCTTCCGGAATCTCAATCAGTTTTAGCGCAATCACCATTATTTGCCGGGATTGACCAACCCGAATTGCATGAGCTGTTAAATTGTCTCCGGCCTAAAACCGCCGTTTACCGCAAAAATGAATATATAGCTATAGCCGGGGATGAATTTCAAGGCTTGGGAATAGTCATTTCGGGAGAAGCTTCCGTATACAGGGAGGATGCCGCCGGCCGCAGGGTAATGATGGCTTTTTTAAATCCCGGGGATATGTTCGGGGAGATGATGGTCTTTGTCGAGCATCCGGTCTGGCCGGCGGTGGTTCAGGCTAACACCACTTGTATGGTTTGTTTTTTTGAAAGCCAAAAGATTGTGGGGGAATGCGGCAAGGTCTGTCCCTGGCACCGCCGGTTGGTTGTTAACATGCTGAAGTTAATTTCCGAGCGGGCTTTAATGCTGAATAAAAAAGTGGAATATTTGACGATCAAAAGCATACGCGGGAAGCTCAGCACATTTTTTTTGGAGCAGCAAAAAAAAGCCGGAAACTCGACTTTCCTGCTGACGATGAACCGGAATGAACTGGCGGAATTTCTAGGGGTATCGCGGCCATCAATGTCGCGGGAGATGAGCCGGATGCGGGATGAAGGAGTTATCGACTATCATTTGTCGTCCATTCGTATTTTGGATGTCGAGGCTTTAAAAAGAATGGTTGAGTGACTCGGCTTCCGTCAATCATTCAACTCTCTTCGGCAGGCACCAACCACATCGGTTGCGACCAGGCCTTTCGATCCCTGGGATCGGCAGCCTCTACCCGGATAAAGCCTTCATCACCAACGCTTTGATATACTGCTTGTTCTCCGCGGACTGCAGCAATAACCAGGTTCTGGGCATTAAAAAACCGGATCCAGGCCGCCCCCGGGGAATTAACTAAAATCCTGGTTTCCTCAACCCGGATATCCAAAGTCAGCTTGCCGCTGGCGTAAAAGGAGCCCTTTTTTAAACTGGCAATGAATGAGGGCAAATCCAACCGGGGCATTTTCACCATAATCCAGCCATTCTGACGGCTGCCGGAATGGGAATCGTCTACGGCTATGCCCCAAACCGGGCGCTCGGGGCCATTTTTTTTAATCAGTTTGTGCCAGATGATGAAATCCACCGGATCTTGAGAATGGGGGCTATGAATCTCCACAAACTGCAAATTTTTCAGCCGCAATAACTCCTCCGGGTACCAGCGGCCGGTACCGGCTCCTCCGCGCCAACTCAAATGAGCCGGAATAGCCAGACTATCGCTGGCGGCGGCTTCATCCAGCCGCTCTTTAACTGTACGGATGTGCAATCGTTTAGTCACAGGGTTGATTAGCACCAGGTGCCTACCCAAAGGAATCGGCCAGAACAACACCGGGATTGTTTCCTCGGATCCGGGGATAATCAACATTTCTCCGGTGCTGTAATGGGAAAAGTCCGAGTAGCGATCATGGTCGGTGATTGCCAGGATTTGATAGCCATCATTTTTATATGACTGGATTATCTCTTCCGGCGGGACTTTACTGTCATAAGAATGACTGGAATGGGTGTGCAACTGGGCTTTATAAAAAGAGCCCGGCCCTTCAAGGGGGTTTAAGATACGGTATTTTTTCAAAGCCGGAAGGGGGCGAATGTACAGATTATCGGGGATAAAGGAACGCTCCAGACGGAAATTCTGGATAATCTGCAGCCCCAAAAAAATAACTAGCAGCCCTAAGAAGACCGCCCATATCACCATTGCCAGAAAATGAATAATTAGGCCCCAAAAGCCCGGTAATAATCCCGCGAACCGTTGCGACAGGATTAAAGCGATCACAGCGAGCAACAATTGGAAGATGGTCTTCCGGTTTTTTTTAAAGATCTCCAAAATAAATCCCTCCAAGTATACATGGAGTTTCGCCAGGTTACCGGGTAATTCCTGTCGCTGATGCTAATCTTTTTCCTTAAGAGTGACAGGTGATACAATTAGTTTCTAAGGAATATCTTCCGGTTAACAAAAGAATTAGGTTATGGTACAATGGTTGGGATTAATTGATTTTAAGATTATTTTTACGGGAGGACCGTCCCTGTGTTTAGGCGAATTCTGGGTTATCTGACACCTTATAAAAAAAGGATTATTGTCATTATCTTAGTTTCCGTCTGTCTTTCCGTTTTAACCTTGGCTAATGCCTGGATGATGGGCCGGGTTACCGAAGCTTTTTTTTACCGGACCAAAGGTTTGCCGGTTAGTTTGAATGTAAGGGAAGTTCAGAAGAGACAGTTTTCGTTGAGCTTCGGGAAACAACAGCCTTGGACAGCGACGGAGAAAAAACAATTAGAGCAACAGATAAAGAGCTTTGGATTAACTGTGGTTTCGGACCAGGTCCAAAGTAATTTGCTCAAAGTTGGAGTGGAAGCCGATCAGACAATAGCTCAAGATCCCTTAAAAATGCTCACGGATTTACAGAAAAACCTGCAACATCGATTTGGACCGCTTCAAGCCTATATTGCCGCCGGGGAAACAAGTAAGTCAACGGGAATGAGGATTTTCCCCCAAACTTATACGATTTTTATATTACCTTTTATGGTGGTCCTAGTCTATCTTTTACGCGGCTTTTGCGGTTATATCCAAGGGTATATGGTCGGTTCCATCGGTCAAAAGGTAATTATGAAAATGCGTAACCAGATTTATCAAAATCTTAACAATTTGTCAATTAGTTATTTTGAACGGAATCAGACCGGACAAACCGGCCAACTTATTTCCAGAATTACTAATGATATCGACTCTATTAATTTTATCTTTACCTCAGGTATTGATATTATACTGCAACCTTTTACTGTAATATTGGGTTTGATTTGGGGGTTCTTTTTAAACTGGCAATTAACGTTATTGTTTTTTATTATTGTTCCTTTGATTGCCTACCCCATGGATCGTTTAACCCGGAAGTTGCATGATGTCAATAAAGAAATGATGAACAAGTTAGCCGATATTACCGGTGTTTTGGAAGAAACCTTGGCCGGAATTAAAGTGGTTAAAGCCTTTGGCATGGAGAAGTACGAAGTTGAACGTTTTCAACGGGAGACTGATTATAATTACCGGGCGACGATGCGGGGGTTGGTAGTCAGTAAAATTTTTTTACCGGTAATTGAATTTATGATTTCCATCGCCATCGCCATTTTCTTTGTCTTTAGCGGGAATTTAATCTTGCATAACGCGCTCAATCCCAGTGAATTTATGACATTTGTATTTTTAATGACCTTTATTGTAGATCCAATCAGGAATTTAAGCGGAATTTATTCCAGCATCCCGCGAGCAATAGTAGCGGCGGAACGGGTATTTGAACTGATCGACCAAAAATCGGAAGTAGTGGAAGCGATAAACCCGGTAAAGTTGACCGATGTTGCCGGCAGAGTTGAATTTAAAAACGTCAGTTTCGGTTATACCCCCGGAAATTTAGTCCTTAAAGGGATTGATTTGGAAGTCAGACCGGGTGAAGTGATTGCCTTAGTCGGCCCGAGCGGGGCGGGTAAGACCACCATGGTTAATCTGGTCGCCCGTTTTTATGATCCGGTGGCCGGAGAGATCCAAATCGATGGTTATAACTTGCGTGACGTTAAGTTGGCCTCTTTACGCAAAACAATGGGGATTGTTCTGCAAGAGACTGTGCTTTTCCGTGGCACAATAGCCGAGAATATCGCCTATGGAAAAATTGAGGCCTCGATGGAGGAGATTATCAACGCCGCCAAAGCTTCAAATGCCCATGAATTCATTATGCAAATGCCTGAAGGCTACCAAACCAGGGTGGGTTCCCGCGGGACTACTCTTTCAGGGGGGCAACGGCAGCGGATAGCGATCGCCAGAGCTTTGCTCCGTAATCCCAGGATTTTAATACTTGATGAGGCTACCTCCTCTTTGGATACCCAATCGGAGATTTTGGTTCAAGAAGCCTTGCAACGGCTGATGATCAACCGGACTTGTTTTGTAATAGCCCATCGTTTATCGACAATCCGCAGCGCGGACCGGATCGTGGTCATGCAGGAGGGTAAAATTTGCGAGATCGGCACTCACGAGCAACTGCTGGCCAAAAATGGCCTTTACGCAACACTTTACCGGACCCAGTTCCGGGCGGAGGAAGAAGTTTCCGGTTAATCTTTTAAGTGCTTCTAAGAGGATGAGCAGGTGGTTTGTAGAAGATCTCCCCTGAAGGGGGGTCTTTTTTTGCGGCCAAATATCCGGATGCCGTTGTTAATCTTTTGTTCTTTATTATTCTCTCTGATGCTGGCCTGGACGGTTAATGGCGAGGCTACAAATAGGGATACCATCCAGCAACTTATTGATAATACTAAACAAGAGATCACCAAACAAAAAAAGAAAGAAAAATCGGTGCTCTCTAACCTCCTCTCCCAGCAACAAGAGCTCGACAAGTTGGAGGGAAACTATCAACGTTTAAATGGCAAACTTTCGGTAGTCCGTAATAAAATGAATATCACTAAAGCCGAACAACAACGGCTGGAAAAAAGCCTGAGGGTATTAGAGAGAAACCTTTCCGAACAAGAGAAGTTATTGAACCGCCGGCTGGTAGCCACATATAAATACGGCCCCCAGCCTTACCTGGAGGTTTTATTCCAGACACGCAATTTTGGGGACTTAATCAATAAATTCAGCATGATTAGCCGTTTTATAAAGAACGACCTTCATTTAATCGCCGCCATTGAAGAGATCAAAACTCAAGTAAATACCAAACATCAGGCAGTTCAAGAGAAAAAACGGCAGGTTGAATCGGAATTAAAAAAAATTACAGTGTTACAGGACCAGGTTTCTAAGGCGCAGCAAAAGGTGGCTTCTAAAGTAAAAGGAACCAAAGAAGAACTTAATAAAATTCAAACCGATCGAGAGCGTCTGGAAAAAGCCCTGGAGGAATATGAGGAGACTTCCCGGAAAATTGAGGCTCAAATTCGCCAATCTGAGGGGGTTTCGGGCGAGATCCGGGGCACCGGCAAGATGATTTGGCCGGTTCGCGGTAGGATAACCTCGAATTTTGGCTGGCGTTACCATCCCATTTTAAAGCAGAAAAAATACCATAATGGTCTGGATATAGCCGTACCTACCAATACACAGGTCCGGGCAGCCGATGATGGAGTGGTGGTAGTTAGCGGCTGGGAGGGCGGTTACGGTAATTACGTGGCGATTGATCATGGGAATGGTATTTCCACTGGATACGGCCATAACCACCGGTTATTGGTTTCCAAGGGAGAGCGGGTAACCAAGGGACAGGTTATTGCATTATCCGATAGCACTGGTTTATCCACCGGCCCTCATGTCCACTTTGAGGTGAGGGTAAACGGAGCGCCGGCTAATCCTATTCCCTATTTACCATAAATATATAAGAAGAGTTCAGCCAAGCCGAACTCTTCCGGAAGCAAATGAGAAACCGGCAGGGTCATCCGAAAAAACACCTGCTCCAAAGGAACAAGCAGTCACCCACTGGATGAGCCTGAGGTTCATCACCCGATGAACCATGAATTATCGTCGCCAGTTCTACCGGTTTCTCGTTATTTATTATGCGACCGCCAATTTTTTTTATGCAAAAAAGCAAAAAGGAAAATGTTGTTAAGAATACGCCGGCAAATACGGCTTGCCTTCTTTCAATATCCGGTTTAATTCTTGGTCATTTGCTCCAAAAAAGCCTGTACCGGCCAGCTAAGATATTTATGCTGACGATAGATCAAATAACTCCGGCGGGACATGCGATTCCAGCCTTCCACCTGGACTCGCCTAAGCCTTCCTCCGGCTAATTCTTCTTTAACCGCAATTTCCGGCAAAAATGCCAGTCCTAAACCGGAATAGACTAGGCGAATGATGGCCTCAATACTTTCCATTTCCATAACCACCTTCGGCAGAAAGTTATTAAGCCGGAATTGTTCTTCTAAAAAACGCCGAAACCCCGAACCGGTACGGAAGAGGATTAAAGATTCCGTCTCCAACTCCCCTATGGTAATTTGAGGGGGATAATCATAGGGGGCAATCAGCCAAATTCGATCTTCAAAAAGGGGAACGGTTTTTAGTTTATCCGCCGAATTGCCTATGGTGGTTACCAGGCCTAGATCGACGGCTTTTTCATGAACAAGTTTGGTGATCATTTCCGAATCGCCGTTGCGGATCCTGATTTCAACCTGAGGGTAGCGGCGGCGGTATTCCTGTAGAATCCCGGGCAGGCGAAAAATGGTATTGGTAGTTCCGGCGGCTATGGTTATACGCCCGCGAATTGTTGAGTATTGACCGACATTTTCCAGAGCTTGCTCGGTGAGGTTCAAAATCTGTTGAACATAAGTTAAAAACATTTCTCCGGCGGGAGTAAGCGCCAGACTCCGGCCGTAACGCTCCAATAATAACTGGCCGAACTCGGTTTCCAGATGTTTAATCTGTAAAGTTACGGCCGGTTGTGTAAGATGGAGTTCAGCGGCTGCTTTTGAAAAACTGCGTAGAGTGGCCACCATAAAAAAAGTGCGCAGTTGGTTTAATTCCATGGTTCTCCCGTTTCAACCCCGGCCAAGTTGAACTTATGTTTTCAAAATAAGGCGTTAAACCATTAACGTTAATTTTTAAAATGAATCTGCCCGGAGTTTTTATATAAAAGTTTTAAATAGAAATCATAAAATCTATTAAATTGAATTATATCATTCTTTATGCTATGCTGAAAGAGGAAAGAATATACTGGAACCTGGGATTTGGAGTTTGGCGATTCCGGTTTTTGACAAGGAGAGGAAGATTATGCCCGGAGTAATTGTGGTAGGTCTTCAATGGGGCGATGAAGGCAAAGGTAAAATTACCGATTTCCTGGCCAGCCAGGCGGATGTGGTTCTGCGGTATCAGGGGGGGAATAACGCCGGTCATACGGTGGTGGTCGGAAACGAGGAGTTTAAACTGCATCTTATTCCTTCGGGAATCCTTTACTCCGGTAAAATATGCGTGCTGGGCAACGGCGTGGTCATTAACCCGGGCGTACTATTCAAGGAACTTGATGATTTAAAAAAACGGGGCATAGATACCTCCGGAATCCGGGTCAGCGATCGGGCTCATGTAATCATGCCCTACCATCCGGTCTTCGATCAATTGGATGAGGCCGGCCGGCCGGTTGGCAAGATCGGGACTACCGGCCGGGGTATCGGGCCGGCTTATGTTGATAAATATGCCCGTTATGATGCAATTAGAGTGCTCGATCTGCTTGACGCCGATGATTTTGCGGAACGTCTGGCCCGGATCCTTCGAATTAAGAATAACCTGCTGAAACAGATCTATAAGCGGGAAGGTTTTGACTTTGATGAAATCTACCAAGAGTATTTAAGATATGCGGAAGAGTTGAGACCGATGGTTACCGACACCTCCGTGCTGGTCAATCAGGCCTTGCGAAAAGGGGAGAAAGTGCTGTTTGAAGGAGCCCAGGGGACATTGCTCGACATCGATCACGGCACCTATCCTTTTGTCAGTTCTTCTTCACCGGCGGCCGGAGGGGCTTGCACAGGCAGCGGAGTTGGGCCGACTAAAATCGATAAAGTAGTAGGAGTTATTAAGGCCTATTCAACCAGAGTCGGGGAGGGTCCTTTCCCGACCGAACTCCCGGATGAACTAGTGTCTCAATTGCGTGACGGCCGGGGACGCGAGTATGGGGTAACTACCGGGAGACCGCGCCGGTGCGGCTGGTTTGATGGGGTCATCGCCGAATATTCGGTAAGGATCAATGGTGTTAGCGACTTGGTGGTTATGAAATTGGACGTATTGGACGGGATGGAAACCGTCAAGATTTGCAGCGGATATCGTTATAAGAACAGTGTTATCAAAGAGTTTCCCGCCAGCTTAAAAGTGTTGAGCGAATGTAAACCGGTATATGATGAATATCCCGGCTGGTTATCCGATACTACCGGCGCTCGGAATTGGGCGGATCTGCCATTAAAAGCGCAAGATTATTTGAAACGGATTGCGGATCTGGCTCAAGCCCCCGTGGCTATGGTTTCAGTCGGCTGGCGCCGGGATGAAACAATCATTAACCAGGGGATTTGGTAGACCATGGCAGTGAAAGTCTAAAGAAAAAGGTTGACACCTGATTTAAAATATTGTAATATATAAAAGCTGACTCCAACAAGCAATGGGTCATTAGCTCAGGCGGTAGAGCACCTGACTTTTAATCAGGGTGTCCGGAGTTCGAGTCTCCGATGACCCACCATTTTGATAACAAATTTGTAAAGTGGTCCCATCGTCTAGAGGCCTAGGACATCGCCCTTTCACGGCGGTGACACGAGTTCGAATCTCGTTGGGACTACCAATATTTTAGAAAATACCTGCTAAATGGCAGGTTTTTGTTTTTAAATTGTAAAGGCCGGATGCATATCTGGCCA
>JBLNCU010000159.1:0-4278 GCA_050260935.1 Bacillota bacterium | reverse complement strand
AAACTGATAATATAACATAAAATAAGAATTCTCTCTCTGCTCCCCTGTCAAATTTACCGGAACCCGGCAATTTTGAGTAAACATTATTCTAACCTTAATGATATCCTTTTTCACATAACCAAAGAATGCATCAACCATTTGCATATATTTACCTAAATAATTCTGTGTCACTTTAGACCATTTTATCTCACCGTGTAAATTGAGAGATTGCTTCTTAGCATTCAACTCGGAATTGACCTTATCGAAGTATCGTCCGGAAATTAAAGCACCGCCGTAAAAATTACTGAAAAATCTGCCATCTTTCTCAGATTCATCACAATATAAAATATAATCCATTCTATATTTGACCCCCGGCGACTTTTTCCTTATAACTTCCACCTAATCCCGTTTTTTCCTGCAAAATGGTTAAACCGGCTCTCCAACCGCCCACAAATTGACTGGAAACATGCACGGCCCTAGTAATATCATTTCTGTTTGCCCGGTCTCGTCCGGATTACTCCTCCGTAACCTTTGGCGGTATACTTCATCCTGCAAACAAAGAACGCCCTTCCGTCTTCAACTCCCCTCTCTTTCCAAAAAATTCCAGAAAGAGAGGGATGCCCGTCAAGAGCAGGAATGAATTAATAAAGACCAATTTTGAAGCATAAAAAAATCCTCCACTTCAATAAAGTGAAGGACCTTTTTATCATGTTTTTTTTTTCATACTTTCCATTACTTCCGGAAACGCCCTTCTTAGCTGCACAACCACCCAAGCCTTCGTCTCCTCATCTCCCCGCTCCCAAACCTCCGCAATCCTCGAAAAAATAACCGCCAACTCCAAGTTCGAAACCGGAACCGAAAGACCATCATTCTTCGCCCCATCCTCGCCTTTCGCTTCCCCAAATAAGATCCAATCCGCAGTAACATTATATAACTTCGCCAGCTTAATCAAAGCGTCGGCCGACGGTTTCGTCTTATCATGCTCCAAGGCGTGCAAGTTTCCCAAAGAAATCCCGGTTGTTTCGTTAACATCCTTGGGTTGTAGATTCCTGGCAACCCTGATAGCTTGCAGTCTTTTGCCAATTGTATCAAATTTGTTTTCCAAAATAAGAATTACTCCTTGATTTTTTTCTTATTTAAGAATATAATATATTCAGCAACTGGTAATAACTCCAAAATCAAACAATCAATAACACCACAAACAAATCCTGTTTTGCGTGTTATTTGATTACCGGACGGAAGCGCGCCAAATCACAAAACGCCGACCGCGGGCAGCCAACCTCTGCGTCAGCCGTTTTGCCTTACCGGACGTGTTCCGTCCCTCAAATTTACAGGAATATTATACCATAATGCGGCTCACGCCGCAAAGTTTAAAGTATAATGACCCGAAGCAAAAATCAGACAAAGCTTAAAACCGCCAAGCTCGAAGCCAAAATCGCCGCCTGCCGCCGGAGGCTGATGGACCTCTGGGATGCCCGCGGCCGCACCGACCCCGAAGTCCTGGCCACCGGGATCGAATTGGACAAACTCTTAAATGAATACCAGCGCCTCAATCCCCTGTCGGTTAAACCGGTTAAATGAACCGATGAAACCGGCCTTCGCCGCCTAACCGCGATCCTTTGCCCTTAAACATGAGCAACCACCATTCATGGAGGTTAAAAATCTTCCGGCAAGTTTATTTGCCAAGACGACATTAAAATAAAGAGGATTAAAAGGGAGGTTTTTAGAATAATAACCGGATAATAATAAATTGAGGTGCCTCCTAAAATTATGAACATTTACCTTATACGCCACGGTCAAACGGCTTGGAATAATGAAGGAAGAATCCAAGGGAACGTTGACACCGATTTGGATAGCATCGGGCAAAAGCAAGCTGATTTGACAGGGAAAAGGTTGGCCGGCCAACAGATTGACCAAATTTTCTGCAGCGACTTGCATCGGGCGGTTCAGACCGGGGAGATTATTAATAAACATCTTCAGGCGGAATTAATAATCGAATCGGGCCTGCGAGAGATAAAATACGGCCAATGGGAGGGCAGACAGTGGGAGGATATCCGGGCCCATTACCCGGAGTATGTGGAGAAATGGTTACATGACCGAATTAACCTTCCGGCCCCGGGTGGCGAGTCTTTCGCTGACCTCCAAAAAAGGCTCCAAGGGGTGATAACCCGGATTAAAAATCAGTCCTCCCAAAATGTCCTCATCATTTCTCATGCCGGGGTTCTCAAGACTTTAACCTGCATTTTCCTGGAGCTTAACTTGGAGAATCATAGCAAATTCGTTTTCCGGAATTGCGGCATCAGTATTATTCGCTTTCATACCAAGAGCCAGCAATCACAGCTTATTTGTTTAAATGACTGCTCCCATCTTGAAAGCATCCCTAATTAAGCCCGTAGTGTCTCCAGAAGGTTTGAAACTTTTTAATACCGATTTCAAAATGTCCTTGGGAAGTGAAGACCTGGCGCAGGGTTGTATTACCGGCGGTATTTCCAAAGTCGCTTCTTAGTTTAGCCAATACCTGCAATATCTGAAACGACATTTCGCTTAAACCGGCCACATCTTTTGATTTATGAATGACTTCGCCCAAATTTACCTGACAGGTCGACCAAAGCCCGCTCCGTTCAACCGCTTGAATGAGCATGGCAATTTCCACCCCATAATTGGTGGGAATCTGCATTTTTAAAAATAAATCCCGGTATATTGCCACCGTACCCGCAAGCGGCTGAATAAAACCGGCCAGCTCCGGCATAAACATATTTATCCAGGGGCGGGCCAGTATTTCAGTAACCCGGCCTCCTCCCAATTCTATGCCGCCGGCTTCCACCCGGACCGGCCGGGCGAAATACCCTTTGACAAACTTTATTTCCGGTTTGGCAAGCAGCGGACCTATAAGGCCGTAAAAAAAGGTCGGGGTGATGTTTTCGATATCAGTGTCAACCCACAAAATAACATCGGCCTCTGTTATAAAACCGCTTTTAAACATGGCTTCACCCTTGCCATGGTACGCGCCCAATTCCGGTTTAATCTCATGATGCTGATAGACGGGAATATGATATTCCTTGGCTGTGGCGACGGTTTTATCGGTAGAGGCAGAATCAATCAGGATTACTTCATCGATCAAGCCGGAGTTCTTAACTTCCAAAGCGGTTTCAATTACTTGCCCGATGGTTCCCTCCTCGTTGAGAGCCGGTAACATTGCAGCTATTTTAATATTCAAAGACTTTTTATAACCACGCAACACCGACGGTATTGAAAAATCAGCGGCTTCAAAGGTCCGTTCCCGCACCCATTTAAAAATTTCATCCCCTTCCGCAAATTCTTCATCCGAGATTGGCCCCCGGACAATCGTGATATTACCCTGATATACCTGTTTAATCTTCTCATATAAAGGCCCGATCTCCGATTTCGCTAAAGGGGCTCCCATCAGGAGCATGCTGTAATCCTTCCTGATATTTTCGACCAGTTTTAATAATGACGGATCATGCCGCCAAAAAATCTTGGTCTTTTCAAATAAGTGGTTGGCTTCGGAGACCACTGTCGAGATAAATACCTCTTCTAACTGTGGTATCTTCTCTTCAAGATGATAAATCGCGATCTCCTTTACTCCGGAAGCAGCCAACAGTTTTAATACCGCTTTAGCGTTGCCCCCACCCCGTAGAATTGCCGCTGCGGGTCCATCGACCCATCCCTCAGTCATAACAATGGTCTGATGGTTCGCAGAATCGAAAACCGACCAATCATGAATATCCCGGATAATAAATTCATTCTCTTTATCAATATCCTGGATTGGCCATGTTGAAACCTTGGTATTCGCCATGGAAAACACCGCCTTTATATTGGTCTATATTGAAACAAGCCCCAAATAAGTCTTATAAGGAGTAGGGTGGGCTGGCTTTATTGGACTCCATGTCTTTCAATATCGTTGATTCCGTCTACCTCGTTTATATGCAAACAAAACGTCTTTTAATCCATTCGTTTTTTTATTTATTATTCCTGTTTGCCTTCACCTGTAATTATTTCACATTTTTTTGGGCGCCGAATTGATGTCCCCTCCTTTTTAGATAAATACCCAGCTCCCAACTTATTTGACAAAATGGCAAAAAGTTTGGTAAGATTATACTAATAAATAGATATTTTTACAACCAGGTATATTAAATAATAAAAATCCCTTCACCGCCTTAGGCAATAGAACCGATGATATTTCTAATATGTTTTTAACGAAAGGTCCTCTTACCAAAAATGACCTTTTATTTTTAATCAAAACCGATTTAACTACCCTCAACCGGATGATCCGGCCGC
>JBLNCU010000158.1:0-4048 GCA_050260935.1 Bacillota bacterium | reverse complement strand
CCAGTTCGCCCTGTTCAAATTGGACTCTTTTAGTCCCCAATCCGACTCTCAAAGAGTCGAACTCGACTCTTTGAGACCCGAGTTTAACTCTCATAGAATCAAAATTGACTCTTTCTGTCCCGAGTTTAACTCTCATAGAATCAAGATTGACTCTTTCTGTCCCGAGTTTGACTCTTATAGAATCAAAACCGGATCTCAAAGACGCGAATTCCTCTCTTTTAGACCCGGCTTCGGCGATCAAACCCCAAAACGTCCCTCGCCTTGATAATTTTTAGGTTGTCTGGCTCCGCCTGTACACTGTTCCGGCGGCGGGTCGCTTTTTGTTTGCCCAAAAAGCGACATAGAACGGACGCTTGGACTCGGCCTTACCCATCAATGGGGCCTCGTTTTGAGGACCTCCTGTCCCCTAAACCGGTGTGGTTCCGAACCTCCTTACGGTTTTTGTTTGGAATTTAGTTGTTTGAGTTGGTCGGCGGTTAAGACCGCTTTCATCTTCTCCCGCATAGCTTTGGCCTTGGTCTGCAACTGATCTTGGAGTTTTTGAATATCCTTTGTTTTGGCATCGACCGCCTCTTGATTCACCGGATCGGCCGCCTTCAGTTGCCGCAATTCCAGCCTTTTTTTCTGGAGATCAAAACGGAGGGTTAGGGTCTCCTTGGCAAAATCCTGACGGATCTCCAAAAGTTTTTGCTGCTGCTCAAAACTTAGGTTTAGCCTGTTTTTAAATCTACCATTTCTGCCCCCGGGTCCCCGGCCCTGGTACCCCTGAGCCGTTATAGTAAAGGCACCAATTAATAAAGCAGCAACCATACTGATTAAAAAGATTTTCTTCATTTTAAAGTCACTCCTTCAGTAATAAGCTTTTTCACCAGGCAGGCGCCTGGAAATCCTCACTCTTTTAAAACCACTTCAAAGCAAAGACTGTCGCAGGCAATCCTGGTATTACCATTAAAAATCCAAATCAATCCCGGTCCAATCTCCTCCTTCCTCAAGAATCCCCCTGAGTTAGTAGTACTACAGCGAAAACTCTTCGTCTAAATGCGTCAAATATATTTTCGCTGTAATAATAGTAATTTAAAAATATGGAATCCTGATGAAAAACTTATGGAGATTTGGTGGAGATTTTCCCGGATTACTATCGTTATCTAAAGAAAAGATTTATACTAATACCGAAGGTGGACGGCAATGGCCAAAATTTTAATTATTGAAGACGAGTTGAAAATAGAGCAGATTATCCAAGCCTATCTGGTTAAGGAGGGTTTTGAAGTTCAGGCCGCCTCCAATGGGGTTGAAGGATTGGAGAAGATTAAAGAGTTCAAACCGGATTTGATTATTCTGGACCTGATGCTGCCGGAGCTTCCCGGAGAGCAGGTGCTAACCACAGTCAGGCAAACCTCGGAAATACCCGTGATAATTCTTTCCGCCAAAGGTTCGGAGGATGAGAGGATCTTCGGCTTAAATATCGGGGCCGATGATTATTTGGTGAAACCCTTCAGCCCGCGGGAACTGGTAGCCCGGGTCAATGCCCATCTGCGCCGGGCCAAAACCGGTAACACCGCTACAGCGACCAACTTTTCATTTAACCATAAATTGTTACTCATTGATCAGGCCAAGCATGAAGTCTATCTTAACGGGCAACCGGTAAACCTTACCCCGACCGAGTTTAAAATTCTTAAACTGCTGTCGCAAACTCCCGGCCGGGTTTTTACCCGCAGCCAACTGGTGGAGCAGGTTCAAGGATATAGTTACAACGGTTTTGACCGTACTATTGACAGCCATATCAAGAATTTAAGGCAAAAAATTGAATTAAACCCGGACGAGCCCTTGTTTATATTAACCGTCTTCGGGCTGGGTTATAAGTTCGGGGGTGAGCCCGATTGATTCCCCGCTCCCCCATTCTCAAAAAGATTACGCTGGTCATTTTAGCGATCGCCCTCGGCAGCGTTTTAACCTCCGGTTTGTTGATTAATTACGCCTTAAACCGGCAGTTCCGGAATTATCTTTATCTAGCACAAACAGCCCGCGAGCAACAAGTAGTTAAGATACTGGCCCAAATCTATCAGGAGATCGGCGGTTGGGAAAACCTGCCCTCAAGGCCCGACCTGGGCCGGGGGATGTTCTTCGGCAACTTGCTCTACGTGACAGATCCCAATAACCGGTTGGTCCTGATTGTCCGCCGCGGGAGAATGCCCATACCCAACGGCGAGATTCAATCCTTACCGATCAAGGCGGGAAATAAAACCGTGGGGACCGCCTATTTCCGGCGGACCATGGCTCAAAACCTGTTGACAAGTCAAGATGAACTATTCCGGCAGACTATCAACAGTTCTATCTTCTGGTCGGTAATCATCACCGGAATCATTGCGGTTTTGATAGCCTATATTTTCGCCAGAAGGCTTTCAGCTCCAATTACCGCCATGAGCCGGGTGGCCCGGAACATGACCAACGGCAATCTCAAGACGCGGGCTGAAGATTTACCCCGGGATGAACTGGGCGAACTGGGCGAAAACCTTAACCAATTGGCGGAGCGCTTGAACCAAGTTGAGGAATTAAGAAAAAAAATGACCGCTGATGTGGCCCACGACTTGCGTACTCCCTTGACCACCGTCAGAAGCCATCTTGAAGGAATGATCGACTCGGTAATCCCTTCTTCCCGGGAAAATCTGGAGTCCTTGCTGGAGGAGGTCAACCGTCTTATCTCATTGGTCAATGACTTGCAGGCAATAGTGATTGTGGACACAGCGGCCCAACAATTTAAAAAGGAACCCCTTCAGATAAAGCTCTTTTTAGCGGAGGCAGCCAGGAAAATGACTCCACTTTTCAGGGAAAAAGGAGTTCTTTTAGAGATAAACGAAGTTCCAGCGGTAGAAATATCCACCGATCGCGACGCTTTGGCTAAAATACTCGATAATCTGTTGTCCAACGCTTTAAAGTTTACTCCGGCCGGTAAACGGGTTACTATCACCTCCGGACTTAGCGAGGACTCTTTAGAAATTCGAATTGCCGATGAAGGCAACGGCATCTCCGAAAAAGACTTGCCTTACATCTTCGAAAGGTTCTACCGGACCGACCAATCCCGGAACCGGGAAAGCGGTGGTTTCGGGCTGGGATTGACCATCGTCAAGGAGTTAATGACGGCTTTGGGGGGAACGGTGACGGTTTCCAGCCAACCAGGGAAGGGGAGTATTTTTACTCTGACACTGCCTTTAGCTTAAGCCGGGTTTTTGGTTACAGACGGGGCAGGCTTGCAACCGCAAAGGCCTTTCCAGGTGAGCTTCGGCCAATAGACGATCGTTTTGAAACAACTCCAAGGCAGGCCCATCAGCAATAATTCTGCCATTCTCTAAGATGATGGCTCTTTTACAAATATCGAGCACCAGGTCGAGGTCATGGGTGGCAATGATTTTGGTATGTTCAAAGGTGGCCAGAAGGTTGATTAAACGGCGCCTGGTTAACGGATCTAAAGCGGCGCTCGGCTCATCCATTACTAAGATGTCGGGCGACATCGCCAGTACAGCCGCAATTGTGACAGCCCGTTTTTCCCCACCGGAAAGTTTATAAGGAGGCCGGTCTTTTAGATGGGCCGCTCCCACTCTTTCTAAAGCTTGCATAACCCGGGACTCGATTTCCGAATTGGGCAAACCTTGATTGCGAGGCCCGAAAGCGACATCCTCGAATACAGTGGGCATAAACAACTGATCATCAGGGTTTTGAAAGATCATCCCCACGCTCCGCCTTATATTGGTCAATGTCTCCTTAATGAGCGGGTAATCGCCAACCCTTACCGTCCCCGCCGTGGGAACTAAAATACCAATCAAGTGCAATAATAGAGTGGACTTGCCCGCTCCATTAGCCCCGACAATTCCCACCGACTCCCCGTGGGTTATCCGGAAGGAAACTCCTTGAAGGGCCTTGGTATCGTCGGGGTATTGATAATACAAATCCCTTGCTTCCACAATATGATGACTCATTTTCCAACCCCGGTCAGGAAAGAACCTAATATTTGCGGGATATTATATAAACGGGCCAGGACAAAAAAACCAGACCA
>JBLNCU010000157.1:0-13099 GCA_050260935.1 Bacillota bacterium | reverse complement strand
AAGTCAAATGTTCGTTAAACAGTTCGACATCGATCGCTTCCAAGCACTCATAATCCGGTAAACCATCGGGACCGATCGGCGTCCGGTCGCGGTTGACAAAATAATCGTCGATGGAAATCGGTACCGGTTTCAAGCCATTGACCCTCAATTGAACGGCTAATCGTTGAGCGAAGGTGGTTTTACCCGAGGACGAGGGCCCGGCAATCAAGACCACCTTGATCCTTTCCCGGTCGGTGGTTATCATATCGGCGATTTGGGCGATTTTCTTTTCATGAAGCGCTTCAGCTATTCGGATCAGTTCGCTGGATTTCCCGGCCGCGATTTGCTGATTCAAAGCGCCAACATCCCCGATCTCCAGGATCTGCCCCCATTTTTCAAATTCGTAAAAGATCCGGGCCAGTTTCCGCTGCTCTTTAAAACTGGGAATCTCGAAGGGGCTTTCCTTGGTGGGAAACCGTAGAATAAAACCGGGGAAATAATATTTCAAATCAAACTGTTTTAAATAACCGGTCGAAGGGACCATGTAACCGTAAAAATAGTCCCGGTAATCACCGCAACGGTAGATATGAACCTCCGGTTTGGTTTTAAACTGTAACAAGCGGACTTTATCAAGTTGCCCGTCCTCTTTAAAGAGAGCCAAGGCCTGGTCTAGCGGGACCGTTTCCTTGATGATCGGCTCATCGGCGGCAACCAGCTCCCACATTCTGGCGTTTATCTGCCGAAGCTCTCTGTCGGTAAACGGTTTTTCCCCTCCCAGGTACATTTCCCCGTATATTCCCTTACTGAGGGAGTGTTCGAAACGGATTTGACAACCGGGAAAAATCTCGCTGGCGGCCCTAAGCATAACCAGTGACAGGCTTCGGGAATAAATACGAACCCCATCCTCCTGGGTAAGGTCGATCAGGCTTAATCTGCCCCCGGAAGAAGGCGCGTAGTAAAGATCCCTGATTTCATTGTTCAATTTGACGGCTAGAATCGGCGCTGTAAAGCGCGGCTGCAAATCCTTGGCGATCGCTCCAAAAGTTGTTCCCTTCCGGTAAGAGCAGGTAGTGCCATCTGGTAACTCGAAGTACAATTCATCAGTCATCGCACCGCACCCCGTTTCTAAAATTTGGGTCAACCGGTTTTAAGCTTGCGGTCCACCCCGGTTTAACAGATAACGAGCCATTATAAACTATAATAACGAATACTAAAATAAAGCTCAACTGTGAACTATTTCCACCAGAGCCGGTCCCCTTTACGGATTTTTTTAACCGCCATCATTCCCGCTTCGGTTTCCAATACATAGTAGGCGTTCTTTACCAAAGGCCCTAATTTATTTGGGACCAGGACGTCCATGATCAGCAATATTTCCCGGTCGCGCGAAAGATAGATTAAATCAAGGGGAAACCTCATCCCGAACATATGCGTGAAATTGCAAGGATAGAGAAGTAAGCCATCGATGGCCGGCATTTCCCGGTAATACAGCAACCCCCGCCAGCGGGTCCAAAAGTTATTAGCCAGTTTTACCTGCGGGAACAAGAGTTCTTCCCCCCGGTAAACGCTTACCATCTGTTCCAATTCCAATCACCCTTACTTTTTCATTCTAGTAAAATCGTCAATTAATGTTTAAATCCCCTCCACCAGATAAGCGTCGGGAGATTCAATAGAAATTTATTTAAATTTTCTTTTAAAGAACAGTAAGACTTTGCCTAAAAAGGTAAAGTCTTACGGTCAAACTATCGGCAATTAATTAATCACGACCCGAAGACGGCGTTCACCGCGTCGGTAATCCTTCCGAATATGGTCTTCAGTCCGCCGTTCATGGCTACCAGCGCCCCAATTAATACTACCGCCACCAATGCGATGATTAAACCATACTCCACCATGCCCTGCCCGGCTACTTCCTTGAAGAATCCCTTGAACATTTCAGTCGCTCCTTTTTTGATTTAGGCTCACTTAAAAAGTGACCTTATTCTTTTTTTGACCACCACCCGGAATCTAGCTTAAGGGATAGAAAAACTTTACCTCTTCTGCCTTAATCATACCATAACTATACCATTCCCTGGTAAACCCGATATCCATCGATGGACTTATTTTGGCCGGGACTTCAGTCCTATTTTAAATTGGAAATTAGCCCTTTTCTATAGGCATAGACGGCAACCTGGGTGCGATCCTCCAATTCCATTTTTCTTAAAATATTGCTGACATGATTTTTAACTGTTTTTTCACTGATAAAAAGTTTCTCAGCGATATCCTTATTACTTTCCCCGCAGGCAATAAAACCGATAATTTCAATCTCCCGCTGGGTCAGGCCCAATTGTTCCGGTAGCACTACTTGCTTCTCCTCGGATAAAAACTGCCTAAACTCCGCCAGTAATTTGGAGAGTAAACACGGCTGAATATAAGCATCACCCCGGGCCACGGTTTCAATTGCTTCATAAAGAGTTTCCGCATCAATATCTTTAAGAATATAACCAAGGGCTCCGGCTTTAATCATCTGGGATAAACGTTGCTGGTCGGCGTCGACCGTTAAGGCCAGCACTTTTACGGCGGGAATTCTCCTGCGCAATTCAGCAGTGAGTTCGATCCCGTTTTTCCCCGGCAAATTTATATTCATCAAGACTACATCCGGTTTTAGGGACAAAACCCGCTCAACCACTTCATCACCGCGTTGTTCTTCCCCGACGATAACAAAATCCGCTTTTAAGCTTAAGATTTGTCTTAAACCTTGTCTGACCATTGCCCGGTCATCCACTATCATCAATTTGACCACTGCCATTTATTGCACCTCAAATTGTCAATACCATTCCCGTTATGTTTTCAGCATAAACAACCGGAATTTTTATGGGTACGCTCCAAACAGTCAAAATTTAAAAAAAGTCGGGTTTATACTAATTAAACTTTCGGCATTGTCCCAAGCGAACTTTATACCTTCAAGAACATTCCAATTATTCCCAGAGCAGCATCCTCCTGCCAGTTGCCGATTAATATTATATTTATTTCTATTCAGTGCCCAACTTCGACCAGACTAAAAAAAGAACCGGATTAACCGGCCCTTTTCCAAGGAGAAATTAGTCACAACATTAATCCCGCTGTTTATTTCTTTAATAAAGGAACCTTGTCCAGTCTTTCCCATGGAAGATCAAGATCATTACGGCCAAAATGTCCATAAGCGGCTACTTGTTTGTAGATTGGCCTTCTTAACTGTAAGTCACGAATAATTGCGGCCGGTCTAAAATCAAAGGTATTCTTCACTAGCTCCCCGATCTCCTCGTCCGATAATTTTCCGGTCCCGAAAGTATCCACTAAGATCGAGACCGGCTTAGCCACACCAATGGCATAAGCGATCTGAATCTCGCACTTTTTAGCCAAACCGGCGGCGACAATATTTTTAGCGGCATAACGGGCCGCATAAGCTGCCGAACGGTCGACTTTGGTCGGGTCTTTGCCGGAGAAAGCCCCGCCGCCGTGACGGGCCATCCCGCCATAAGTATCGACGATAATTTTCCGTCCGGTTAGCCCGGAATCACCCTGCGGTCCGCCAACCACGAAGCGGCCGGTAGGGTTGACCAAAAAACGGGTTTTTGCATCGATCATCTTGGCGGGAATTACCTTTTTAATTACTTTAGCGATGACATCCTTCCCTATGGTATCGTGATCAACCGCCTGATCGTGCTGAGTAGAGATAACAACTGTATCGACCCTTACAGGAACGCCATCTTCATATTCCACGGTAACCTGGCTTTTGCCATCCGGACGTAAGTAATCAAGCTCATTACTCTTGCGAACCTCCGCCAGTTTCCTGGTCAATTGATGGGCCAGCGAGATCGGCATCGGCATGTATTCGGGGGTTTCATCGCAAGCATAACCAAAAACCATCCCTTGATCACCGGCGCCAATCGCTTCAATCTCCTTATCGCTCATCTCGCCGGTCTTGGCTTCCAACGCTCTGTTGACTCCGAGAGCAATATCGGGCGACTGTTCGTCAATTGAGGTTATTACGGCGCAAGTATCACAATCAAAACCATACTTGGCGCGAGTATAACCAATTTCGCGGATTGTCTCCCGGACCACTTTTGGAATATCCACATAGCATTGGGTAGTTATTTCCCCCATTACCAGGACCAATCCCGTAGTGACCGCAGATTCGCAGGCCACCCGGGCCTGGGGATCCTGGGTGTAAATCGCATCCAAGACCGCGTCGGAGATCTGGTCGCAGATCTTGTCGGGATGTCCTTCGGTCACCGATTCCGAGGTAAATAGCCGTCTTTCAGTCATTTATTAAGCACCTCCAAAAAATAAATTACCCTCCCGAAGACGGAAGGGTTAAAAGCTCATCTTCCAGAAACTTCTGGGGGAATTGGCACCTTGTTCAGCCATACTGACCAGGTTGCCGGGTTTCATCGGGCCTACTCCCTCCACCTCTCTTGATGAGAATTGCCTTAAATTTTTTCATAGAAATTATATCCAAATAGATCCGTTTTGTCAAACCAGGAATTTATAATGAATAACGGCCGCCAAGATATTATTCTGCAAGTTGAAGAAATTTACTTCTTCCTTAATATCCATTATCTCGAAGATTTTTTGCTAAAGTAGTAAAATAGAGGAAACAACTATTATGGAGTTTTTTATAAAAATTCACAATAACATCGGGGTTTTAGATACCCTGGCCAAGCCGGATCTAGCCGAAACAGCTCCCCAGGATAAGTTGAAGGAATTTAAATGCCGAGCCTAAAATGGCATCCGGCCAAAATACCCTAATTCAACTCGCTGATTATCAGCATTTAAAGACCAATCCCGCCCGGCCCTTAAACAGCGAGTTCAAGATGAAGCCAGAGAACTGTTAAACTTCGCCAAAATTCCGGCCGGTCGGCATCCCGGCGAAACGCTGGCCTCGCAAGCCTTAAACAACCCTTACTCCGTATTTCCCTTGCTTAATTATTAATTGCGCTCAAAATTCGCGCTTAATTTCCCTCTTATTTCGATTCACCGTACTTTTTGGCAACCTCTAACTTAGCCACAGCCCGTTCCAAGCCGATTTCCGCTTGGATTAGCTTGAAATGATCATTTAAGGAGTGATGCAAAGCCTCTTCTGCCTGGCGTTTCTCTTCCAAGGCCTGTTTTGGGTCAATATCTTCCGCTAATTCGGCGGCTTCGGCCAGAATAATCACTTTATGCGGGGTAACTTCCATAAAACCCTCACTAACGGCCATATAATAGTCACGGCCTCCATAGCGATAGCGAAGAACCCCCGTCGCCAGTTGAGTAATTAAACGAATGTGCCCGGGTAATATTCCGGTTACACCGCCAATGGTGGGGGCCACCACATATTCTACTTCTTTACGGAGTTCAGGCTTGCTCGGAGTCACCACTTCGAGCAGAATCGTTTTGGCCATTATTTATTCACTCCAGCGCCGGCTTCTTCCATTAGTTTCTTCCCTTGGGCAACTGCTTCTTCGATGGTGCCGACCATGTAGAAAGCCTCTTCCGGTAGATCATCATGTTTCCCGTCCAGAATTTCTTTAAAGCCCTTAACTGTCTCCGAGATCGGCACATATTTACCAGGTATGCCGGTAAAGGTTTCGGCCACAAAGAACGGTTGCGACAGGAAACGTTCGAGGCGACGGGCCCTGGCGACAATTAATTTATCAGCGTCGCTTAATTCATCCATGCCGAGAATAGCGATTACATCCTGGAGTTCATTGTAACGTTGCAGCATCTCCTGAACTCTGCGGGCCACTTCGTAATGTTCCTGGCCAACCACGGACGGGGCTAGCAAACGGGAAGTGGAAGCCAGCGGGTCTACTGCCGGGTAAATTCCCTTTTCAACAATCCGCCGCTCCAGGTTGGTGGTGGCATCCAAGTGAGTAAAGGCAGTGGCCGGAGCCGGATCGGTATAATCGTCGGCCGGAACGTAAATAGCTTGGATTGAGGTGATTGAGCCGTTCTTGGTCGAGGTGATCCTCTCTTGCAAGGAGCCCATTTCCGTGGCTAAAGTCGGCTGATAACCAACAGCCGAAGGAATCCGGCCCAAGAGGGCTGAAACTTCAGATCCCGCCTGGGTAAAACGGAAAATATTGTCGATAAACAACAACACATCCTGGTTTTCACTGTCGCGAAAATATTCAGCCATGGTAAGACCGGATAAAGCCACTCGCAATCTGGCCCCCGGCGGTTCGTTCATTTGCCCGAAGACCAAAGCGGTTTTATCAATGACTCCGGATTCCTTCATTTCCAGCCACAACCCATTTCCTTCGCGGGTGCGTTCGCCTACACCGGTAAATACCGAATAGCCGCCGTGCTGAGTGGCGATGTTGCGGATTAATTCCATAATAATAACGGTTTTCCCGACACCGGCGCCGCCAAATAAACCTACTTTTCCCCCCTTAGGGTAGGGCGCAAGCAAATCAACCACTTTGATGCCGGTTTCCAGAATCTCCTGGGCCGTTGACTGCTCTTCATAAGTAGGCGCTTTACGGTGAATCGGCAGATAATGGTCGCTTTTAACTTCCGGACCATCATCCACGGTTTGGCCCAGCACATTAAATATCCGGCCCAAAACCTGGCGGCCTACCGGCACTTTAATCGGTTCATTGTCTGTGAAAGCTTCCAAACCGCGTATTAAGCCGTCAGTTGAGTTTAAAGCCACGCAACGCACTTGATTGTTGCCGATCTGGTGCATCACTTCAGCCACAACCGTCCGCGGCTCATCTTTGAATTTAAAATTTACCGTAACCGCCGAATTAATATCCGGAATCTCTTCCGGTAAAAATTCAATGTCCAGAACAGGTCCGATGATTTGAACAATATGACCAGTAGCCATGATTAGTCCTCCAAAAGAGTATTAATTTTGGTATATAAGGAATCGGGAGCCAGGAGTCAGAAGCCGGAATACAAATCCGCTGAGTGGGACTTATTAAAATGGGACTTTATCTATTTACTTCTGACTATATTCTAAATTCTACCCATTCAATGCTTCGGCCCCGCCTACGATTTCAGCTATCTCCGTAGTAATCTGACTCTGACGCAAGCGATTGATAATCAACTGATAATGTTCGATAAGTTCCGCCGCATTATCGGTAGCGGAGGACATAGCCGTCATTTTGGCGCCCAGCTCGCCGACCTCGGTCTCTAAAAATGCCCGGTATATTTCACTTTCTATATAACGCGGCAAGATACTATCCAGGATTACCTGCTGCTTGGGCTCAAAAATAAAGAGGCCGTGTTCTTCCTTATTGCGGGCTTTGGAAGGATCAATAGGCAATAGCTGAAAAGCCCGGGGTTTTTGGGTTATTGTCGAATAGTATTTCGAATAATACAAATAAATCTGATCGAACTCTTCACTTAGATAAAGTTCGGTTAGTTCTTTAGCAAATTTTTGAACCTCGGAATGGGGTATACCGGCGATCAGACCGCCATAGCTTTTATAGAGCGGAAACTTACGCGATTGAAAGCGTTGAATGCCTTTACGCCCCAGCACATAAAAAGAGACTTCGGCCTTACCTTTGAATTTCAGACTGAATTGATAAGCTCCGTCGACGATCTTCTGATGAAATCCGCCCGCTAACCCCCGATCACCGGTAAAGACCAATATTAAAATCTTTTTTTGGTGTTGATGGGGGTGAAGGAATGGATTATCCGACCAGGGTGTCAATGAGGCCAGGTCCAAAGTGACTTCGGCTATTTTGCGGGCATAAGGGCGGGTGGCGTCCAAACGCTGCTGCGCTCTTTTGAGGCGGGCCACCGCCACCATTTTCATGGCTTTAGTAATCTGCTGGATATTTTTAATGGATTTAATTTTAATCCTTAAATCACGAATTGTAGCCATTTAACATACCTTCAGGAAGTTATTGGTTAATGGGCACTAAGAACGAATAACTTTCGCTGCCTTAGACTTTCAACTTACGACGTTGCTTTAAAACGTTCCTTAAACTTGGTAATCAAGGCCGCCAACTCATCGGTAAGCCCTTTATCGAACGCCTTTTTCTCGGCAAGCTTTTTATAGAAGGCCTCCCCTTCAAGCTGCATGAAGTGTAAAAATTCTTTCTCAAAGCGCTTTACTTCCGGTATCGAAATATCATCCAGATAACCGTTGGTCACAGTGTAGATCAGAATAATCTGTTCATAGATGGACATCGGTTTATACTGTTCCTGCTTTAAAATCTCGACAATCCGGTAACCGCGGTTTAAACGGGCTTGGGTGGCTTTGTCCAGGTCGGCCCCGAATTGGGCAAAAGCCTCCAGTTCGCGAAATTGGGCCAAGTCAAGCCGGAGCCTGCCAGCGACCTGTTTCATCGCCTTGATCTGGGCGTCGCCGCCTACCCGCGAAACTGAAATACCTACATTAACCGCTGGCCGGACACCGCTGAAGAATAATTCGGTGCCCAGAATAATCTGGCCGTCGGTAATGGAGATAACATTGGTCGGAATATAGGCCGAAACATCGCCTGCTAAAGTTTCTACAATCGGCAACGCGGTTAAGGAACCTCCGCCGTTCTCGGCGTTTAATTTCGCGGACCGCTCCAACAACCGGGAATGCAGGTAAAACACATCACCGGGATAAGCTTCACGTCCCGGCGGACGCCGCAATAATAAGGACATTGAACGGTAGGCGATCGCATGTTTCGATAAGTCGTCATAGACCACCAAAACATCCTTGCCCTGTTGCATAAAATACTCACCGATGGCGCAACCGGAAAATGGTGCTAAATATTGTAAGGGAGCCATATCGCTGGCTGTAGCGGCTACTACAATTGAATAACCCATAGCTCCTTTGTTTTCTAATACTTGGACAATCTGAGCCAGTGTAGAGGTCTTTTGACCGATACATACATAAATGCAAATTACTCCGGTATCTTTCTGATTTAGAATAGTATCAATAGCAATCGCGGTTTTACCCGTTTGCCGGTCACCGATAATCAACTCGCGCTGGCCGCGGCCGATGGGAATCATGGAGTCGATTGCCTTCAACCCGGTTTGAAGAGGAACCTTTACCGGCTCCCGTTTGGAAATACCAGGCGCTATCCGCTCGACCGGACGAAAATCATTGGTTTTTACCGGCCCTTTACCGTCAATGGGCTGCCCCAGCGGATTGACTATCCGGCCAATCATCGCTTCACCGACCGGAACTTCGACTACCCGGTTGGTCCGTTTGACCTGATCCCCCTCTTTAATCAAGGTCTCATCGCCGAACAAAACGCAGCCGATATTGTCCTCTTCAAGGTTTAAGGCCATTCCATATACCTGGTTCGGAAACTCCAACAATTCACCCATCATGGCTTTTTCCAAACCGTAGATACGGGCGATACCGTCGCCAACTTCAAGCACGGTACCGGTCTCCTGAGCTTCAAAATCAAGCTGGTATTTGTCAATCTGTTCCTTTAAAACCGAAATGATTTCATCAGTAGCGAAGCGCATGATAATCGTCCTTTACTAAGATAATTCCGCAGCGATATCCGTTTCGGCAATCAACTGCCGTTTTAAAGCGTTTAACTGTCCTGATAATGAACCATCAATCAACTCATCGCCGCGCCTGATAATAATACCCCCAATTAAATTGGGATTTTCCCTATATTGCAAAGAAATTTTGGTGTGCCAGGCTTGCTCCAAATCTTTGCCGATGGATTGCTGTTTGGCTTCAGATAATGGTAAAGCCGACACCAGTTCCACAACTTCAAAACCTTGAGCCTTCAAAGCCTGTTCAATTAAGGACTCTAAAATAGGCAACAATAAGTTTTCACGCCGCCGTTCAATAATCAAGAACAGAAAATGCCGGAACTCTTGCGGGGTGGAACTTTTAGCCATCAAGCGTTGCAGGATCTCCCGTTTAGCGGCTGCCGGAGCCTTGGGATGTTTTAAAAACTCCTGAAGCTTAGGCGTCTGTAAATCAGCAATCAGATCCTTGGCAATCGTCAAAACCCGGTCAAGAATCCCCTTTTCCTTGGCCAGTTCCACCATAGCCCGGCCGTAATTAAACGCCGCCTGCGAATACATAGTTTCAGGCTCCTTTCTCGATTGAGTTTAGGACGCCACGAATTAATGATTCGTTAATTTCGGCCGACATTTTGCTGCCGATAGCTTTAGAGGCGGCAGAAATGGCTAGAGTGACAGCGCCTTCGCGTAATTCATCCCGGGCCGCCTTTTTGGCCCGTTCAATTTCAGCCTGATTGCGTTGACGGATCTCTTCCGCTTCTTGGCGGGCTTTACTGATAATCTCTTCCCGTAACTTTTCAGCTTCCTGACGGGCTCTTTCCACCATTTCCTCTGCTTCTAAGCTAGCTTTTTCCAGGGCCAACTTCGCTTCTTTCTGTTTCTGTTCCCAGGCCTCCTTGGACTTCTCGGCTTCGCTTAAATCATTACTGATTTTTTGCTGGCGCTGCTCTAAAATTCCTTGGATAGGCCTGTAAAGGAGGCGCACCAGGACAATCATCAAGACGCAAAAATTGATGATCATAAAGATAAATGTCCCTAATTCGATTTCCATTGCCGAACCTCCTCACCTAAAAGAGCAAGAATCAGGAATCAACCAATTCGCGGAATTAACATAAAAGCGATAACAATGGAGATAATCGGCATTGATTCCAAAAGACCCACTCCGATTAACATAGAAGTGAAGAGCCGTCCCTGTACTTCCGGTTGACGGGCCATTCCTTCAAGAGCGGTCGAGATTACCTTGGCATCGCCAAAAGCCGCCGTAAAACTGGAACCCAGACAAATTGCTCCTACCACGATTGCCAATACAACACTTAAATCCATTGAAAACACCTCCGCAATTAATGTGCATGCTCTGCATTATCCTCATGTGATACGGTTAAACCCGTATAGGATACTGTTAGGACAGTGAAAATAAAGGCTTGAATGGCGCCGATAGCAATGCTCATCACAATCCAAACTCCGGGCACCAGCAGTGGAAAATTTTCCGTCAGTTTTTCCAGCAAAATCTCACCGGCGAAAATATTGCCGAATAGCCGCAATGCCAGTGTTAACGGACGGGTGCCCAACTCAAGCAGGTGTATGAGGACAAAAGGCGCGAACGGTTCAAAATAATGCTTTACGTAATTACCCAAACCGTTCTCCCGGATACTGATATATTGCTGCCAGAAGACCCATAAAACCGCCAGGCTTAACGTCACGCTGACGTCACGGGTAGGGGAGGCGAGTCCGGGAATTAATCCCAACATATTGGAGAATAAAATAAAGAGAAATAAAGAGCCGAAGAAGTAAGTATATTTTAAGCCCTGTTGACCCAGGTTGTCCTTGATCATACCTTGAATAAACTCGATAACCATTTCGAAGATACTTTGCCAGCCCCTGGGGATCCAACTGATCTTCCTGGAAGCAAACCAAGCTAAAACGAATAGAATAATCATTACGATCCAGGTCATAATCATAATCCGGATATTAAAGTCCAAACCGAACCATTTTACGATATCATGCGAGGATTCCATCGCTCAGTCTCTCTCCAGTTTAAATTTATAGGCGGCGATAATGCTCCAAATCGGGATTGTCAAGAGTAAGGCGGCAAAGACTATGAAATAACTTGATGTTTTTCCGAGCCACCATAAACCGATTTGAATAAAACCAAAGATGCTGGCAACCCGGACTATCAATCCGCCGAGAATGCCTCCCACCAGGTAACCCGTTTTATTTTTACGGACAATCTTAAACCGTAACCATTGCCAAAAAAGGTCGGAAAAAACGGCGTCCAAACCGAGAATTACCGCGCCGGGGTAGCCGTGGATATTTCCCGTGAAAAGGGCGGTTAAAGAAGCAGTGATCAAAATGAGGAACCCGACTAAAAAGATCATTTTTTCGGCCCAGCCTTGTAAGCGATTCGAAACAGCTCAAAAAGACCAAGAAACAATCCTATTAAGACACCGGAAACCGTCATGTTTTTAATATGATATGAGTTCTCTAAAAGTCTTCCTATGTAATAGCCGCCGGCGGTCATCAAACCAAGGTTGATACTTAAAAAACCGTAAAGGGCTAAACTCCGCCACATTTCTTTACTGCTTTGATCGTCCTTTTTTATCCATAATTCCCCCAAAAAGTTGCTACTGAACTTTTTTAGTCAATTATACGGGATAAGGTGTATAAATCTAAATATAGCACAGAAGTTTGCTCCGGATAAGCCTTTTTTTGTTAAATTTTTATGACAGCCGGAAAGATGGGGGCTTTTCCGCGGTTATTCCAAAAAAGTAACGCAGTCCGGCAACGATTCTGGCGGCTGCCCTCCCATCACCATAGGGGTTAACGGCCTTGGACATTTTTAGATACTCCTGCTCCTCTTTTAGCAGCGAGTTGGCGGTGTCTACGATTCGCTCAGTCTCTGTGCCGACCAGTTTTACCGTACCGGCGAAAACCGCCTCCGGGCGTTCGGTTTTTTCCCTCAACACCAGTACAGGTTTGCCCAGCGCCGGCGCTTCCTCTTGAATGCCACCGGAGTCGGTAATCACCATGTAAGCGGAGGCCAACGCCTTCACCATTTCAAGGTAATCCAATGGTTCAACCAGTTTTATTCCCGGCTCGGACCCAAGTTCATCATAGAAGACCTTCCGGACAGCCGGGTTTTTGTGAACCGGTATTAATAGGTTAACCTCCGGATTGTCTTTTATGATTCTTTTCAAGGCGCAAACGATATTCTTTAGGGGCGGACCCCAGCTTTCACGACGGTGGGCCGTAACCAGAATCAACCTTTGATCTCCGCCGGATTTGACCTCAGGAATTGTTTTTAGGCAATAATACAAAGCATCAATGACGGTATTCCCGGTAATAAATATGTTTTCAGCCGGTATGTTTTCTTTTAACAAATTCTGCTGCGCCGCTAAAGTCGGGGCAAAGTGGATATCAGCAATCCCTCCGGTTAATAACCTGTTTAGCTCTTCCGGATAGGGTTGGCTTTTATCTCCGGTACGCAAACCGGCTTCAACATGTCCCACCTTGATATGCTGGTAAAAAGCGGCCAAACTACCGGCAAAGGTAGTAGTGGTATCACCATGAACCAATAAAATATCCGGAGCCTCCGCCTCTAAAATAGGGCTTAAGCCCTGAAGAACCCGGCAGGTGATCTCGGTTAAACTTTGACTGGGGGACATGATATTCAAATCAAAATCCGGCT
>JBLNCU010000156.1:0-19996 GCA_050260935.1 Bacillota bacterium | reverse complement strand
ACTAAAAGCAAGAACAAACCTTTTACCAAGTTACGTTTCATTAACAATGCCTCCTCAATCAAATTATACTCCGGTTTGATCGAAGTGTCCGTCGGTTTTTGCCAAAATCCACCCCCCATCCCTTAGAGCGCTAAATGTTGGTTCATAATAATATGAAAATCATGTGCTAACGTTTGCATTAAAAATAATTCTTTACCATTTACTTATTTCCTTCTTTGGCGGCAAAAAATTTTAAACAAAATAAAAAAATTTCTAAAAGGGCTTCGTTTGGCATAATAAATCCTTTCTCATGTAGAAGTCTTGGATACCGGTACTTTTCCGTATATTGGATCTAACATGCATATTGCGCTTTATAAACAGCTTAACAAGTAATAGTGGACCGCTAATGGGATTTTGATATTCTGCCAAACAAACGTTTGCGCAACAAATTGGGAATTGATTTTAAGGAAGCGCCGAGATGATGCTACACAAAATATTGGTTCCAGGGTTATTTCTAATTGTTCTTACCACTCAACCTTGGCGGCGCCGGTAAATGAAAACCCGCCAAGATTGATCCGGCTTGCGGGCGGTCTCTTTCAAGTGGGGGATCCGCTTAAGGTGGGCTACGGGAATGAGCAGTCCGTCCATGAAGTTAAATTAAACAATTTTTCTCGATTAAGTGGCGTTGTATGACAGTAATTCCGGCGTTGTCAGCCACCAGGCGGGGACCAAACAAGCTAATGAACTTGGCATTATATAGCCCACACATCTTGCCGGCGAAATTCCTCCCTCGAACATCGGGATATATCGTGGGTTTGCGCCTGGTAAGATCTATGTAATTAATATAAGACCGATAGCAAAACAATATGTAATAAGGGTTAAAAGATGGAATTTAATTCTCCTGTTTTGTGCCGCAGGACTGGCGGACAATCAATTCCGAGGAGAGGATTTTTTGCATCGGAAAAATTTCTTTGCCCTCCAAAATCTGGAGCAAAATCTCGGCGGCGGATATTCCCATTTCATAAATGGGAATCCGGGTGGTGGTTAAATTAGGTTCCATGACCGAGGCGATCGGGTCGTCATTAAAACCGATTACCGCGATATCCCGGGGGATTGAAAGGTGATTTTCCTTAATGGCGCGGTAGGCGCCGACCGCCATTAGATCATCCACACAGAAAATGGCTGAGGGGCAAGGCCGGGTATTTAGTAACTCGCCGGTCAAACGGTAGCCGTCTTCTTGGGTGAGGGGGCCGTTTTTAATCAACGAGGGGTCGTATTCGATTCCGAATTCCCGAAGAGCGAAGCGGTATCCTTCAGCCCGATCCTGACAGAAAATATACTCTTCAGGACCGTTTACCAGCGCGATTCTTTGATGGCCATGGTTTAAGAGGTGCCGGACCGCGGAGTAAGCGGCTTGAATATTGTCGTTATTTACCGAATAACACCTGATAGTTTCCGGAATCCTGCCGACTACGACGAAGGGATAATTATGAGCGGTCAATTGCCGGATCAATTCATCATTAACTCTGGAGGCCAATAAAATGACCCCGTCCACCCGTTTTTCGGCAACCATCCGTAAGGCTTGTCTGGCTTCCTCAGCATAGTCCTCGGCGGTGGCCAACATCAGGTTATAATGATATTTTTGGGTAATGGTGCTGATTCCCCGGATAACCTCGGGGAAAAAGGGGTTCGAAAAGGCGCTCTCGGCTGAACGGGATAGTACAAGGCCCAGTGTCTGGCAGGACCGGGTAATTAAACTCCGGGCGATCATATTGGGATGGTAATTCAGTTCCGCCATGATCTTTTTTACCCGTTTTTTAGTTTCAGCGCTGATCCGTTTGCTATCGGCAATCACCCGGGAAACGGTGGAAGGGGAAACATTAGCCAGTCTGGCTATATCTTTTATGGTTACCATTTTTCAAGCCTTTCTAACAAACGATTGCATTTTGGGAATAATATTTCTGGAGAAGTTACAAAAATCCTTTTAATAATTGTCATTTAGTTATTGTCAATGGTTATCAAAGAAAGATATGAAATTTTTGCGCAATCGTTTGCTTGACATAAAACATTTCTTTCCAATATAATATTATCAAATGGTTAGAAGAAGATTTTGTCTTTATAAGTTTTACTATTGCCCCCACAGGGGGATAGGGGGTTGACTATAGTTTTTGCTGAATTAACTTTATAATCATTTTAAATTTTTAACCGAAATAGGATACTATTCTACATGAAGGAGTTTTTATCATGAACCACAATTTCCTTATCGATGAATGGAAAATTATTGAGGAAGGCTTCGCTCCGGAAAACAACCGGTTTTCGGAGAGTATATTCAGCCTTGGGAACGAACATATGGGCCTACGGGGCTTTTTTGAGGAGGAATATTCCGGGGACAGCCTGCAAGGGATTTACATCGCCGGAATTTACTACCCGGATAAAACCAAAGTCGGATGGTGGAAGAACGGTTACCCGGAGTTTTTCGCCAAGATTATCAATTCTACCAATTGGATCGCTGTTAATATAGCGATCGATGGAATCCGGCTTGATTTAGCCAAATGCCGGATTACTGATTTCCGTCGGGAATTGGACATGAGAGAAGGTAAACTTACCCGTACTTTTATTTGGCACGGGGAGGACGGCAAGGAAACCTCGCTGAAATTCACCCGCTTTCTAAGTATGGCCGAGAACAACCTGGCCGGCATTACCGTAGAAGTCATACCTTTAAACTATTCCGGCAAAGTCACTTTCGCTCCTTGCCTCGATGGAGATGTCGTCAATGAAGACTCGAACTTTGGGGAAAAATTCTGGGAGGAAGTTGAGCGCGCCGTTGAGCCGGACCGGGCCTTACTGGTGATGAGAACTAAAAAGAGCGGCTTTGTTCAAGCCACTGCCTTTACAATTAGGAGTTTTCTAGATTCGCGGGAGATCTATCCGGTACCGGTTTTACAGCAAGCTGAAAAAAAGGTTGGTTATCAACTGGAAATTCCGGTTGAGTCAGGCCAGCGTTTGCGAGTCCAAAAGTTTGTCTCAGTCTGTACCTCCCGGGATTATTCCGTCGATCAGTTGGTGGAGGTTACCTATAAGAAGTTGCTTTCCGCCAGGGATAAAGGCTTAGAAGCCGTGTACCAAGAACACTTGCAGGAAATGGAGCGCAAGTGGGAAGAAAGCGATATTATTATTGAAGGGGACCCCAAAGCGCAACAAGGGATTAGATACAATATTTTCCAGCTCAACCAGACCTATTCCGGGAAGGACCCCCGGTTGAACATCGGACCTAAAGGTTTTACCGGTGAAAAGTACGGTGGCAGCACCTATTGGGATACCGAGGCTTTTTGTTTTCCATTTTACCTGTATACCAACGAGGAAGTCGCCCGTAATTTATTATTCTACCGTTATCTCCATCTGGAGCAGGCCAAGGAAAACGCAGAAAAACTCGGGTTGAAAGGCGCGCTCTATCCGATGGTCACCATAGACGGCCGGGAATGCCATAACGAATGGGAGATTACTTTTGAAGAGATTCACCGGAACGCGGCCATTGCTTATGCAATTTATAACTACACCAATTATACAGGAAACCGTTCTTACCTCTATCAGTACGGAATCGAGGTTTTAGTAGAAATCAGCCGGTTTTGGGCCGACCGGGTGACCTATCATCCCCGGAAGGACCAGTATATGATCTTAGGGGTTACCGGGCCGAACGAATATGAAAATAACGTCAATAACAACTGGTATACCAATACTATGGCTGCCTGGACTTTAGAGTATACTTTGAATGCTTTAAAGGAGATTCAGGATGTAAACCGGCCTCGTTACCAGGAATTAGTCTCCCGCTTGGGCCTTTCTGGCGAGGAGTTTTCCAAATGGCAGGAGATTAGCGGGAAAATGTATCAACCCTATGTAAAAGATTTGGATATTTTTGAACAAAACGATTTATATATGGATAAGGCTCAAGTACTGGTTAAAGACCTGCCCCGGGAGGAGCTGCCCTTAAATAAACACTGGTCTTGGGACCGGATCTTGCGTTCCTGCTTTATAAAGCAGGCGGATGTGATTCAAGGGCTGTATTTTTTGCCGGAGCGCTTCCCGCTGGATTGTATCCGCCGCAACTTTGATTTTTACGAACCGCGGACTGTTCATGAATCATCACTCTCCGCTAGCATTCATTCGATTGTGGCCAGCTGGATCGGGTACCGGGACAAGGCTTACGAGTTATACCTGCGAACCGCCCGCCTGGACCTGGATAATTATAACGATGATACCGATGACGGCGTTCACTTGACCAGTATGGCCGGAAGCTGGGCTGCTATTGTTCAGGGCTTTGCCGGAACCACGGTCCGAAATGACAGGCTTAACTTAAATCCTTATGTTCCGGACAAATGGCGGGGTTATTCGTTTAAAATAACTTTCCGGGGCCGGAAATTAAAGGTGCATGTCTCCAAAGAACAGGTGGAAATCGAGCAACTTAGCGGAGAGACCCTGCCGCTGATTATTTTTGGCCGGGAATTCCTTTCGCAAACAGGCCAAAATTTAATGGTGGAAATGAGCTTAAATAGGGTGTAAATCAATAACTGTAAGGGTCTGCTAAAGTTTTTGCAGCTTGGTCGGGGAGGATTTTCCCGGGAAATGTAGAATAATTTAAGAAACCGGGTAATAGGGGTGGCGGCCTTATCAATTATAAGCTCCACCGGATATTGATATATCGCTGAAGAATTACGAGGGTTCTTGCCTGTTACCTAGTTGGAGTCTGGTGTTAAACCAGGCTCTTTTATGTGCGCGCGGCATGCGCGCGGCCCTGACAGTGAAAGCCCCTACACAGTAGGTAGCGCGAAGTGTGCCCAAAGGCAGGAAAGCCCACCGTGAGATGGGATCTGAAGGAAGCCAGAGGCAAATTTTCGACCCGTGGAAAGTCCCGCTGGAATTTGGGATAGTTTGAAAAAACTTCCGGAACAGCCCTTTTTAAACGGGGCAACCGTTACAGCTTTTCCCCACCGGAGATTTTAGGGAATATCTTAAAGGCGTCGCTGTTGTTTAACCGATTATCGAGAGTTTTATCCTTGACATCTCCATTGCCATAGCCAATGTTGTCAGTTTGACAAATCCGGAGATAATTATCATCGGCGGAGGGGTTTCCGAGTCGATGCAGACTGTAATCGGCCTCATAAATGGACAAGTAGCCCCTTTGACATCGATCCCTGCGGAAGTCGAAAAAAACATAAAATTAAACGGGATTTTAACCGATATAAATAAAGGATATCAATACCAACAGAAGTTTATTTTAAAATGGTATTAAAAATTTAAAAGCTGGTGGAGGACCTATGAAAAATTTATTGATGAATATCGCCAAACAGTTAAAGTTCGTTAACCCGGATCTGCTTAGTTACCTGGCAACGGTGATCACAATCGGCGCGGCCTTTTTTTACTTTTGGGCCTTGAAATACACGGAATTCCTATTATGGGCCATTGTTATGATCCTGGTAAGAATGTTTCTGAACAAACTGGACGGAGCGGTGGCCGCCCAAAGAGGGAATGTCTCTCTCCGGGGGAAAATCGTCAATGCTTTGCCGGACCGCTATTCGGATATAATTCTAATCTTCGGATTAGCCCTTTCGGCTCTTTGCGATCCCTTTTTCGCCCTGCTAGGGCTGGCATCGATGTTTTTAGTCAGTTATACCGGGCTGTTGGGGAAGGCTTTGGAGGTTGACTGGCAAAATCAAGGCCCCTTGGGCAAGGTAGAACGTTTGGTGTTGCTCATCTTCTTTACTTTACTTCAATACGTTTTATTGATAAACGGCAAGGCGTTGCTTCCGGCCTTTGGTTTAAAAATAACCCCCTTGGAATGGTGCATGGTGTTATTCTTTATCTTGGGTCAAATTACGGTAGTCAATCGAATCCGGGGGATGCGGAAGCAAAACATCAAGTATGAGTGGCTTAAAGAGGAGAAATATAAAGGGATCGGCAGAAAAATATTGATTGCCTACGACTCTGAGACCGGGACCACCGAACGGGTGGCCGAGGAGATCTCCAATTGCCTAAAAGTAGGAATCCGGAGAATCGACGATATCACTACCGTAGATAGCTACGACTTGGTGATCTTCGGCAGCTGGGATTCGGGGAGCCGACCCTCGCAAAAAGTAATTGATTTTATCGGCAAAAACCAGAACATAAAAAACTATGCCGTTTTTATCACTTACAAGAACCCGCTTTGGGGCATAATATCAAGCCGGCTCTGTTTCTCCTATTTTAAAAAATTGCTTAATAAAAAACCGTTAGCCGTCTTCTCGTGCAAAGCATCGGATAAGAGGGAGCAATTATTCCGGGAACTGCCTACGGATCCCAACCTTTTAAACGCTTTTTTGTTTGGCGTAAAGCTAACCGCGAAATTGAGAAAGATGATGTTCTTTTAAGAACGGTTGTTGAATGATACTCATTCTCTTAAGGCTAGCGCCTCTGTGGCAGGAATACATTACGGTATCAAATCATCTATTGTCAAGCAACATTTATTTTAAGCCGGAGCTTTAGCAGCCGGTTTTTTTGTCTTGGTGAAGGTGGAAAATTTTAATTACCCGGGAACTTTTTAGGGGATCTTACGATAGATCTAATATAAGAATTGACATAATACTTTAAAAAAGGACATTAATCTATAGTTAATAATTGATGTAGTTAAAAAATGATAGTATTATTTAATTCAAGTAAAAAACAACCTCCCAGGAAAAGGCTTTTCAGAATAGGTCGTAGACACGGGGCACATATTAGAGATGATAAAGGAGGAATTAATTATGACAAAAGCTGTAGGAATTGATTTGGGTACCACCAACTCAGTGGTGGCGGTAATGGAGGGCGGACAACCGACTGTAATTATAAACGCCGATGGCAGCCGTTTTACCCCATCGGTGGTGGGCTTCAGCAAAACAGGAGAGCGCCTGGTAGGACAGTTGGCCAAAAGACAGGCAGTGTTAAACCCCGAGAATACGATCTATTCGGCCAAACGTTTCATCGGACGGCGGTTTTCCGAAGTGACCCAGGAGATTAAAAATGTGCCGTACAAGGTCACCGCCGGACCGGGGGATGCGGTCCGGTTTAATATCGCCGGGAAACAATACTCTCCGGAGGAGATTTCAGCCCAAGTTCTGCGAAAACTGGCCGAAGACGCCTCCAAATTTATTGGCGAAAAAGTAACCGAGGCGGTTATAACGGTTCCCGCCTATTTTAACGATGCTCAACGCCAGGCAACCAAGGATGCAGGCGAGATTGCAGGCTTGAAAGTACTGCGAATCATCAATGAACCAACCGCTGCTGCCTTAGCGTACGGGCTGGACAAAAAGAAGAACGAGACTATTATGGTCTTTGATTTGGGTGGCGGGACTTTTGATGTTTCTATTTTGGAGGTGGGGGACGGAGTCTTTGAGGTAAAAGCGACCTCCGGTGATACCCATCTTGGCGGCGATGATTTCGACAAACGGATCGTTGATTGGTTGGCCGAGGAGTTCAAACGGGATCACGGGATCGATCTCCGGAAGGATCGCCAGTCGTTGCAAAGGTTGACCGAGGCGGCCGAGAAAGCCAAGATTGAATTATCAGGCATGTTGGAGACTACTATTTCCCTGCCGTTTATCACCGCCGACGCCGGTGGACCGAAACATCTGGAGATAAAACTTTCCAGGGCCAAATTTGAGCAGCTTACCGGAGATCTGGTCGACCGTTGCCGGGGGCCGGTTAAACAAGCCCTGGCTGACGCCAAATTAACTGAAAAAGATATCGATGAAGTGATTCTGGTCGGCGGCTCGACCCGGATCCCGGCGGTGCAAGCCATGGTCCGCCGGTTAACCGGCGGGAAGGAGCCAAATCAGACGGTCAACCCGGATGAAGTGGTGGCGGTGGGAGCGGCAATCCAAGCAGGAGTTTTGGCCGGGGAAGTCAAAGATGTGCTGCTTTTGGATGTCACTCCTCTTTCGCTGGGCTTGGAAACCATGGGTGGAGTGATGACCAGGTTGGTCGAGCGGAACACCACCATTCCGGTGCGCCGGACCGAGCTTTTTTCAACGGCCGAGGATAACCAGAGAGCGGTGGATATACATATACTTCAGGGAGAAAGGGAGATGGCTGCCGATAACCGCACCTTGGGACATTTCCGGCTGGGAGGCATCAGGGAGGCTCCCAGGGGGGTGCCCCAGATTGAGGTAACCTTCGATATTGACGCCAATGGGATTTTGACTGTGACGGCCCGGGATAAGGATACCGGGAAGGAACAACAAGTCACTATCTCGGGATCGACTCAGTTGTCCAAAGAGGAGATTGACCGGATGATCCGGGAGGCCCAAGCCAATTCTGAAGAAGATCGCAAACGCCGGGAGATTGCCGAGATACGCAATAATGCCGCTTCAATCTCTTACCGGGTTGAGCAACTGCTAAAGGAGCGCGGCAGCGATATCCCAGCTCATGAAAAAGCCCGGGCCGAAAATTTGATTGCCGAGGCTCAAGAACTGCTCAAGAGGGATTCCAATGATATCTCACGGTTGCGGGAATTAAGCGGCGATCTGGAACAGTTGGCTCATATACTGGCTGCCGCTTCTGATGGGGCTAGCCAAAATCCCGGCGCCCGGGGCTATAACGGCTATTATCAGCGACCAACCGGGGATGATGTAATCGATGCCGATTACCGGGAGACCAGATGAGAAGTTAGAGGTCGGAGGTTAGAAGTGAGATTACACCAAATATTTGGAGTACAAATATTGAAAAGTAACAATAATCTTAACTTCTCACCTCTCGCTTCACACTTTTCCTAAAAGGAGGGTGGCCGAAATGGCGGTAAAATTTCGTGATTACTATGAAATTTTGGGTGTGTCCAGGGATGCCACTGAGGATGAAATTAAAAAGACCTTTCGCCGTTTGGCCCGGAAATACCACCCGGATGTAAATCCCGGGGATAAGGTCGCCGAAGAAAAGTTTAAAGAAATTAACGAGGCCTATATGGTCCTCTCGGATCCGGAAAAGCGCCGGCGATACGACCAACTGGGGCCGGACTATCAAAATGGAGCTGATTTTACGCCGCCGCCCGGTTGGGAAAATATCACCATCGATTTTGAGGATTTGGGGGATCTTTTTGAGCATTCCGGCAATTCCTTTGGATTCAGCGATTTTTTCAACATTTTTTTCGGCGGTCATCCAAGGACTGGGGACGGGGCTGGATTCTCTATGAAGGGCCGGGATGTCGAGCGTGAACTGCCTCTCACCTTACGCAAAGCCCAGAAGGGGGGGGCGTATACTTTAACGATCTCGGTCACTGAAAGTTGCGCCAATTGTAATGGCACCGGGACTAAGAATAAGCGGGTTTGTCCCGTTTGTAAAGGCGGTGGGGTCACCCGGCGGAACAAGAAAATCGAGGTGAATATTCCGGTTGGGATCAGGAATGGGACCGTGATCCGCCTGGCCGGCTTGGGGGAGCCGGGAAGCGGAAAAGCACCGGCCGGGGATCTTTACTTAAAAGTTAAATTACAGCCCGATCCCGTATTTACGGTGGTCGGGGAGAATGATTTACAGATGGAACTGGCGCTTTCACCATGGGAGGCTGTACTGGGAGCCGCTATTAAAGTCCCTACCCTGGATGGTTCCGTTGAGGTGACGGTGCCGCCGGGATCTCAAAACGGCCAAAGGCTGCGCTTGCGCGGTTTGGGCCTGAGGATGAAGAACGGTGGCCGCGGCGACCAGTATGTCAAGCTTAAAATAATGGTCCCTACGGTGGTAACCGCGAAAGAACGGGATTTATACTCCCATTTGGCGGCGGAATCAAAATTTAACCCACGCCAATTTTCAACGGGAGGTAATTTGTAATGAATCGTTATGAAATAACACTATCCCGGCCATGGGGCCAGCTTTGGCCGCTGGAAGAGCTGGCTTTAGCCGCCGGCATTCATCCACAGACGCTGGAATACTTTGTGGACTATGGACTGGTAGAGCCGATGGAACGAATCGGAAGGCAGATGTTTTTTCCAGTGGAAGCGGTTTCCCGGGTGAAGATGATTCAAAGGCTACGTACGGAAATGGGGGTTAATTTGGCCGGGATCGCGGTTATATTGGATTTAATCAATAAGATTCGTGATTTGCAACAGGAAGTCGAATGTCTGCGGTTTAGAAGCGGTTTGGACTAGTATTTGATCTTTCCTGACCAAAGGAGGTTTTGATTATGGACGTAAACCGGATGACCGAAAAAGTGCAGGAGGCCCTGGGAACCGCCCAAAGGATGGCTGCCCGCCTTGGCCACCAGCAGGTCGACGTCGAGCATTTGTTTGCCGCCCTGCTGGAACAGGACGGTGGGCTGGCCGGTTCGTTATTAGAGAAAGCCGGAGTTGAACCCCGGGAACTATTGAAAAAGGTCCGCCGGGAGTTGGAGCGTTTACCGCGGGTAACAATCAACGGTTCATCGGGATATAGCGAACAAATCTATATTACCGGGCGGCTGAACCGGTTGTTGGCCGAGGCGGAGGATGAAATCAAGAAATTTAAGGATGAATACATATCGGTCGAGCACCTATTACTGGCGATGGCGGATGACGGGGGCCCGACGGGCCGGATTTTTAAAGAGCACCACCTGAACCGGGAGGCATTGACCAAGGCAATTAGGGATGTCCGGGGCAACCAACGGGTAACTTCTATGAACCCGGAAGCGACCTACGAAGCCCTGGAGCGGTACGGCAGGGACTTAACCAAATTCGCCAGCCAGGGAAAGCTGGACCCGGTAATCGGCAGGGATGATGAAATCCGCCGGGTTATTCAGGTGCTTTCCCGGCGGACCAAGAATAATCCGGTTTTAATTGGGGAACCAGGCGTCGGTAAAACCGCTATCGTGGAGGGGTTAGCCCAGCGGATTATCCGGGGGGATGTCCCGGACGGGCTGAAAAATAAACGGGTAGTTTCACTGGATATGGGAGCCCTCATCGCCGGGGCTAAATACCGGGGCGAGTTTGAGGAGAGGTTAAAAGCGGTTCTCAAGGAGGTTCAGGAATCCGACGGGCAGATCATTCTGTTCATCGACGAACTCCATACCGTAGTCGGGGCCGGTAAAGCCGAGGGAGCGATGGACGCCGGCAACCTCCTCAAACCGATGCTGGCCCGGGGGGAGTTGCATTGCATCGGCGCCACCACCCTCGATGAATACCGGAAGAATATTGAGAAAGACGCGGCCTTGGAGAGGCGTTTTCAGACTGTCCTGGTGGATCAACCCTCGGTTGAAGACACCATCTCCATTCTGCGCGGTTTAAATGAACGTTACGAGGTTCATCACGGGGTTCGGATTAAAGATACGGCTTTGGTGGCGGCGGCGGTGCTTTCCAACCGTTATATATCCGACCGCTTTTTACCGGATAAAGCCATCGATCTGGTAGATGAAGCCGCGGCCAAACTCCGGACCGAGATCGATTCGATGCCAGCTATACTGGATGAACTTTTGCGCCGGGTGATGCAACTGGAAATCGAACGGGAGGCATTGAAGAAGGAGAATGATGCGGCCTCCAAAGAAAGACTGGAGCGGCTGGAGAAGGAATTGGCCGACTTGAAATCGGAGTCGGATGCCCTGAAGGTCCGTTGGCAGTCGGAAAAGCAGGGAATTCACAGACTGCGGCAGATCCGGGAGGAAATAGAAGCCACTAAGGTCGAGATCGAACAGGCGGAATTACAGTATGACTTAAACCGGGCCGCCGAATTGAAATACGGCAAAATGACGGCTTTGGAGAAAAAACTCAAAGCGGAGGAGGAGTTGTTGTCCAAGAAGCAAGGGGCTTCCCGCATGATCAAGGAAGAGGTGGACGAGGAAGACATCGCCCAGGTGGTAAGCAGATGGACCGGGATTCCCGTCACCAGGCTGCTTGAAGGGGAAGTCGAGAAGCTCTTGCATCTTGAGGATGAACTGCACAAACGGGTGGTCGGGCAGGATGAGGCGGTGGCCGCAGTGGCTGAAGCCGTCGTCAGGGCGCGCTCCGGATTAAAAGATCCCAACCGGCCCATTGGCTCCTTCATCTTCCTGGGCCCCACGGGAGTGGGAAAGACGGAGTTAGCCCGGACGTTGGCGCAGTTCCTGTTTGATGACCCCGGCACCATGATTAGGATCGATATGTCCGAATACCAGGAGAAACATACGGTAGCCCGGCTGATTGGAGCGCCTCCGGGGTATGTCGGCTATGAGGAGGGGGGCCAACTAACCGAGGCCGTAAGACGCCGGCCTTATGCTGTTATCCTCTTTGACGAGATTGAGAAAGCCCATTATGATGTCTTCAATATAATGCTGCAAATATTAGATGACGGGCGCTTAACCGACGGCCAGGGCAGGACGGTGGATTTTAAAAATACCATTGTCATTATGACTTCCAATATCGGCAGCCAACGAATATTGGAATACAAGGGCTCTTACATAGGAGAAGTATACGAGCGAATGAAAAACACTGTCCTGGAAGAGATGCGCCATCATTTCCGGCCTGAATTCTTAAACCGGATTGACGAGATCATCGTCTTCCACTCGCTCTCCGAGAAACATTTGAAAGAGATTGTCGGAATCCACCTGGAAGTTCTCAAGCAACGCCTGGCCGACCGGCACATCAGCTTGGAATTGACAGAGGCCGCCAAGGAACATCTGGTGCGGGTAGGTTATGAGCCCGCTTACGGGGCCAGGCCGCTAAAACGGGCGATTCAGAAAGAGATTGAAACTCCGCTGGGAAGGCTGATGCTTAAGGGAGAGGTCAGGGACGGGCAGAAGGTAGTGGCGGATTATGAGAAGGAGAAAGGGCTTGTTTTTAAGGCGGAAGGGTGATTATTTTAGAATCCAGGAGCCAGGAGTCAGAATTCAGAAGGGAGAGAACGCCTTCTGAATTTTTTTATATTGTATATTTTAGGGACTTATTATGGATTACCGGAAAAGCATTTGGTTAGATACTTAAACGAATATTGCTACCGACTTAACCGGCGTTTTTGTGAACATATTATTTTCGGTAAGCGGGTTGGCGCCAGTGTTATCACGCCACCGATAACTTATGCTGAGTTAACTTTATAACCATATTAAACATTACTAGCGAAAAGAGGTTCGCCCATGGCAAAATATGAAAAAAGGCTGAGGGGTAATTTTGATGAGTTCTTGATTGGCTACAAAGTATCATAAAAAGTAGTATTTCAGCCTGATACGAGGATGGAAACGACATTGCCATAGAACAAATAAAACTGGCTACCCGAGTTTATGAACGCCATGGATGTCTATTTACCTCTCCCCGGCCCTCTCCGGCGATGCGGTTCAAAGAAACAGATTCACGGCGAGGGATGACGGGGCATGAAACTTATGCTTTTGAATGCTAAATTGGAGGTTCCCCAAATAGGGATGGGTTTCGAGCGGTTCACCTCTCCCCGTCGAATACCATCTTAATACCCCTCGCTAAAGCCCTTTCCGATTACCTCAATACTTGGATTTACATAGATAAAGCTGTTGTCGTTTAAAGATTTCGTATATTCTTTTAATTTAACAAGATCGGGTTCGGAGATTACCGTTTGTAACATCGTCTTTTCAGTAGCGCTGTAAGTGCCGATGCAGGGTACAAAAGTTACTCCCCGGTGTAACTCGTGGTGAATATACTCCCTAATCGCCTGATAATTCTCGGAAATGATGTTTACACTGTAATTCCGGCTGGTTCCCAAAATTACATAATCGGTTACTTTACCGGATATGTAAATACTAATTAAGGAATAAATGATATAGGTTATATTTCCGTAGATGATCGAAGAAAAAACAACCACTGAATTAAGAATCATAAAGAAATTGCCGATACTTAGGCCTTTCTTTTCTTTTAAATAAAGGGCTACAATCGCTTCAGGCCCGTTGGACAGCCCCTGTCTTAAAATAATTCCCGTGGCGATCCCCGATAATACTCCGGCGACCACCGTGGCAATTACCGAATCCGTCTTAAAAGCCGGCGTGTATTTTTCAAATAGCCCGATTAGAGCCGTAAACAAAAAGAAACAAAAACTGGCGTAAAAAACCTGTTTCCGGTCATATTTGATGATTGCCCAGACAACAATGGGCGCGGCCATTGACACCAGCAACAATTGAATATTCAACCCGCTGATATGGTTAACAACGGTTGCCAGACCTCCCAATCCCGCGGCCGTTAGGTTATTTGGGATAAGGATCCGGCTAAAAGCGAACGTCCCTATGGCAGTGCCGGTAACCATGGCTAAGAAAAATCGAAATTCCTTGAAGATCTTATCCTTAAGATTCAAATAAATAGCCTTCCTTTTTAAATTGATATTGCCTCTTTTTTGTTGAGACTTTTTGGATTTCTTATAAAAATTATTTATTATCATACCTCTCAAAACCTCCCTTTTGTGTTAGGAATAAGTTAATAATGAATTAATGATTTATTACCGTAAATCTACAAACCATCCATTTTTCAAAAGGCTTCCGGTAAAAAGCACCTAATAAGAATGGCAATTCACTTCACTCCGGATTACTATTCCTGAAGTGGGGGAAAATACCCGCCAAACAGGCAATTCATAATGATTATTTTGATATATAATATGATATATATTTTATCGGAAAGCTGAGGCTCTCAAAAGAGAGCATGTTTAAAAAAGGGCTTTTGAGGGATTCAGGATGAGGACATTTGCGGATAAAGTTCTAGAATTTAACCAGACACTTGATTTTAAAGGAAAACTGCCTGAAGGAATCAGAATAATGAATCCATTTAAAGAAGACCCTAAAATAACTGCAATTTCCGCCACTTTTTATAACAAATATTATAATGATTGCCATACCCGCCGTTTAATTTTAGGCATTAATCCCGGTAGGTTCGGCGCAGGTGTAACCGGTGTTCCTTTTACAGATACCAAACGGCTGGCGGATCGATGCGGTATAAAATATTCCGGCAAGGAAACTCACGAACTTTCATCCGTGTTCGTCTACGAGGTAATTGATGCATACGGGGGCGTCGAGAAATTCTATAAAGATTTTTATATCAACTCCATCTGCCCGCTCGGTTTCACTATTAGCGACGCTAAAGGAGATGAAAAGAATTATAATTACTACGATAGTAAGGAATTAACCAATGCTGTCGCCGCTTTTATGGTTGACAGCCTCAAAAAGCAAATTGGGTTCGGTATCCAAACGGATATTTGTTATTGTCTGGGGACAGGCAAGAATGAAAGATTTTTACGTTCAATAAACAGTAGTAATGGTCTTTTTAAAGAAATCATTCCGTTGGAACATCCCAGATTTATTATGCAATACAAATCGAAATTAAAACAGCAATACATCGATAAATATATAAAGGCATTAAGGAAGGAAATTTGAATAATATTGTTTCAAGTGCAGAAACAAGGCTGGGGCCTGGAGTCAAACGGAGGTAAAAAGATGAGCGAAGAAGAAATGATATGTTGTATATGCGGCCAAAAAATAGATAACGATAAATGGAACGCTTGTGATCAAGGTTTTACTTGTGAAGTTCGCAGTTCAAAGTGTCCCCCAAAATGTCAACCTCCCTGTCCACTGAAAAAATAACCGGTGTCGAACAAGGCCGGGTATTTTTACATGCTAATGATGGGAAGATAGCGAATTAAAAGGGGAAAGTGAAAGAGGAAAAAGTAAAAAACAAGTCTGAAAAAAGTGGCCCGGCAGAAAACTCCGGGCATGGCGGCGGGTTTATTTTTTGAAAGGCGATTCCCCTTTATCCTTTTTGCTTTCGTTACAGTTTTTATCTTTTCTTTAAATATACAAACCCCCCGTCTTTGGTAGTGGTGTTATACCATAGCGCCAGATCAACCTCTTTTATCTCGCCGTTATCCAAAATATTTATAAATGCCTGTTCCGCATTTTCAGTATATTTAAGCGCCAGGATTGTAACCCAATGCCAGCGGTCGAGATTTTTTTCAGCGCCGTTGCATAGATTTAAAAAGGCGACGGGAACGTCTTTAGATAAGGCCCCGTCCAGGAAGTTCAATACTGACGATAATCCGGGGCGACTGGTTTTATCTTCGGGAATGTCAACAAAATAGTATTCGGTGTCAAATCCCTTAGATTTAGCATAAGAAATCAGCCCCTCATAAAATATTTTGGTTGTTGAAACACCCCGAAATGTAGGTGTAATGTATTTCCAAACATCTTCCATGAGCGCCAAACAACCTTTTTTCGTCTTGAAACGGGTTGGGTCCGGAGTTTGGCGGGAGGAATCCAAATAAAGGAGAAGGTTGGTTGCCGTAGTGGGGCCGCATCCCGCCATACGTTGCCATACTGTGGTATACCAATTCTGGTTGCAGCCGTAACATATCTCGTTGGTATCTTCATTTAATACTTTAAACGGCTCAAGATTAAAGATTGTTTTTTTAATCATTTCCCCGGACAACCCCACTTTGACAGTATCAAGCAGATATTGCAGATATTATTGTAAACTTTTCTTGTTTGGCGGACAACTGTAATTTCAGGTACTTTTCTCTAAAATCACAGGGTGATCCTGGAAAAGAAGAAAATTGGATTTTACATAGGAAATTTCGGCAACTTAGCGAATGTAATGATAAAAAATGTAGCATGGTAGGCGAGGAGGAGATCATTTGTACTGGGAAAAAGAATGGGAGACGATTGAAACCGGAAGGCTCCGGGATTACCAGCTGGAAATGCTAAATCAGGCTGTGGAGCGGGCCATGAAGGCGCCGTTTTATCAAAACCAGGGTCTGAAACCGGTCCGGTCTTTGGAAGAAGTTTCGAAACTGCCTTTTACTCGCAAACAGGATTTGCGGGACAGTTTTCCCTACGGCTTTTTAACCGTCGGATTGGACAGCGCCGTCAGGCTTCATTCCTCATCCGGAACCACCGGAAACCCGACGGTGGTTTTTCACACCAGGGCCGACATTGAGAGCTGGGCTAATCTGGTGGCCCGTTGCATGTATATGACGGGGGTCAGGAAAGGCGATGTTTTTCAAAATACAATGGGTTACGGGCTTTTTACCGGCGGTCTCGGCTTTCACTACGGGGCCGAGAGACTGGGGGCCCTGACTATCCCGACCGGACCGGGCAACAGTAAGAGACAGATCTGGTTTATGCAGAAGTTCGGCACCACGGTGGTTCATATATTGCCTAGCTACGCTTTGCGGCTTTACTCCAATTTTGCCGAATTGGAGATCGACCCCAAACGGGATCTAAAATTGAAAATCTTTTTTATCGGTTCGGAGCCGCACAGTGATGAACTCCGCAAACAAATCGAATCTATTTATGGGTTAAAAGCATATAATTCCTATGGGCTATCCGAGGTCTGCGGTCCGGGAGTGGCTTTTGAATGCCCTTATCAGACTGGGATGCATATCTGGGAGGATTATTTTTATGTGGAAGTTGTTGATCCCAAGACCGGCGAAGTTTTGCCGGACGGTGAAGAAGGGGAACTGGTGTTGACGACCTTGCGCCGGGAAGCTATGCCTGTAATTCGCTACCGGACTGGTGATTTAACCAGAATCTTGCCCGGAAAATGCCAGTGCGGCCGGAACCACCGCCGGATCGACCGGATTAAAGGCCGGGCCGACGATATGTTAATCATCAACGGAGTCAATATTTTTCCAATCCAAATCGAGCAGACGATTATGAAAATACCGGGGGTCGGCAAGAACTATCAGATCGAGATTCACCAGGAGAATTATATGGATAAATTATATGTTAAAGTCGAGGTCGACCGGGAAGTCTTTGAAGGCACCCTGGCGGGGTTAACCGCTCTCCAGCATAGGATCACCGCCGAACTCCAGACTGATTTGGTGGTCTCCCCCGTGGTTCAGTTGGTAGAGCCGGACAGCCTGCCGGTGGCCGAAGGGAAGGCCAAACGGGTCTTTGACTTGCGGGAAAAAATTTAGCGGGGGTGGAAGAGATGGCTTTTCATCTATCGATTTTTATCCAGAACAAGCCGGGGCAACTGGAGAAGATCACCAAGATTCTGGCTGACAACCAAATCAATTTAAAAGCATTCTCAATTGCCAGCGCCGGTGATTACGGCGTGGCCAAAATAGTAGTTAACGACCTAGAAAAAGCCTATCAACTATTGAAACAGAACAATATCACGGTTTCCAAACGGAAGATTTTGATCGCTAAAGTTCCGGACCGGCCGGGCGGTTTGCATAACCTGTTGACCATTCTCTCCGCCAATCAGATCAATATCGAGGATTGTTACGGTTTTGTGATCGAAAATCGCCGGGAAGCAGCGATTGTTATTGAGGTGGAGAAATACCCCCTGGCCGAGGAGATTTTACAATCGCACAAAGTGACTATTCTCTCCGATGAGGATTTAAATTTAATTTAATTAATAGGGGCTCCTTACCTGGAGCGACATTACCGGCATAATACCAAGTTGGCATTCTTCCCGGGTCAAATTAGCCTTTTAAATGCAACTTGGTATTATATTTTAGCCAGCGGCCCTTTGTTGAAGATTAGATCCTTGAGCTCATCAAGGTTGATGGCGAACTCGACAACTCCAGGAGCGTATTCCCCGGCCTGATAATAAATTACTACGGCGTCGGGGCTTAAATAAAACTTTTCATCGGAGTCGATATCTTTAAATTTCTTGTTTAAAACTAGATTTCTCTCGATGATTTGCCGTTTGATCAATTTAGCGAGCCGTTCTTGAAAATTGGAGCTATATTTGAATAAATCGGAGAACTTATATACGTCCCCGGTTTTTAGGTTGAAGGTAAACGATTTGAGCCTGGTTTGCAGCTCGGGAGGGTCCGGCAACAGGATGGTGAACTCCAGTACCAAACTTAAAACCCGATTCTGATTAAGGGTAATCCGGTAGTTTCCCTCGGCCGAAAATTGGGATTCCTTTTCAAAGCCTTCATTCCAGATCATCTTATAGACGGTATCCTGAATCTTCTCATTGATTTTATTTTGGGCATGAGGATCGGGCACTCTCTGAATGACCGGAAAGATGATATTCATCCGTTCGTTTTGAATCTTCCGGTCGCTTACAATAACCGCGGTTTCCAGGGTGATCATCTGCGGGATTCATCTCCTTAACTGTTTGGGCTTTTAGCCTATCCGGATATAATTTATTCCGGAGAGGGGAAAAAGGTCACCGGCGGCGGAAATATTCCACACCGCCCTTGCTTAAACTATTGAATACTTAGGGCCGCATGGTTTAATGTAAGCCATCGCGACCTGATAACCTGCGGTTCCTATGCCGCGGCCCGGGAAAAAGGCCCAATCCGGTTGGAGGGCACGGATTATGTGGTGCAAGACGGGGGCGTTCCGGTATCATGTTTAGATTTGGTTTTAGGAGTGAAGATGAGACCGTTATTATTGGTTCACGGGGTCAGCAGTAACGCCCGGCATACTTATGGTACCCCCGGATGGTTATGGAAACACCCCAAGAAAGACAGCATGTTCAACTTTTTATTAGGACGGGGTTACCGGCCGGGACAAGATTTGTTCTGGTACTCCTATCCCACTTTGGCGCCGATTTTGTCTTCAGCCCGGCGTTTACAGACGGAGATAGCCGGGGTTCAACGGATTTCCGGCAGCCGGGAAGTGGATCTCCTGGCTTTCAGCCTGGGGGGTATTATCGGTAAGTATTATCTGATCTCGCCTTTATATCAGAACGAAATCAGAAAAATTATTATGATTGCTCCCCCATTTTACGGTTCCCGCCGGGCCGATCTTTGTAAAACTAGCTTTCGTAAGCTGAATGGGGATTTGCTGTTTCCTGGAGACAGCCATGGTCTTTCGGTGCAGATTTTAGGCGCCGGACACCCTTTATTGTTGGAATTAGCAGCCAGTCCTTTTCCGCCCGGGGTAAAAACCACGGTTATCGCCATGAAGATCCGGTTAAATGAAAGGAAGGGTCTTGACGCTTGGTTTCAACGAAGGATTTCCGCCTGGATCGGCGAGGGGGACCAAACGGTGGCGGTGGAAAGCACCAATATAGCTGTAGATCACCGTTATATTGTGGAAGAGGATTATTCTTACCGGGCCGAACATGGTTTTTTACCAAGACATCCGAAGATAAAAGAGATTGTCGGCCGGGAA
>JBLNCU010000155.1:0-16491 GCA_050260935.1 Bacillota bacterium | reverse complement strand
CCCTTCGCAGCCATCAAATTCGGTGAAATCAAACCGGCGGTCCTTGAAGGCGATGGCCAACATATAACCGCCACCGGGTATGTTCCTTTCGATCTCGCCTGTAATTGCGCTATTAAAGTGAACGTCTCCGCTTCTGAGTTTGTCTGTACCGATGATACAAACGTTAGCAGGCATGGGACCAACCATGGCCGTTGGGAAGGACGCTTCAATAAAGTCACCCCGCTTTTAAGCGCCACTAAAAACGGCCCCTATGCGGCTACGGTACAAATGTCCGGTTATGATGAGTGGGCTTGGGAAGGATTGAAAGTGTACTTCAAAGTTCAGGCTCCGGTTGATCAATTCAACCCGATTGTATTAAATAATATCGATGAACTCCATGCCGGGTGGTATACGGGCACCCTTTATTTTTTAGTGACCCAGGATGACAGCACCGGAGAAGGACATATCGGGATAATGGAACCCGATGGCGGGCACAAAGAGTTATCCGAACCCTGGGTAGCCGATGGATTACCCGAAATGTAATGTCTATGGTCAGCGGGCTCTTTTAGAGGGGCCCGCTCTTCCCAAAAATGGCCCGTTATGATTGTAGTAATAATACTGGCTTAGCTTTTTAAAACTAAGGGGTTGGTTAAAGATATGCGAAAAAAACTATTACATATAGGAATCATTTTAAGTCTTCTTTTTTTTATTAGCGGTAATCTTTGGGCGATTTCCGTTCAGCCTATGACCTTGGAATATAACGCCAAACCCGGCGAAACAATTGATTTTAAAGTCACTATCAAACCCGGCGACAAGGCCGGCATCGTTAAGTTATCCTTGCATCAAGCCACCCAACGTTTGGATGGCGCCACCGAATATATACCGGTTGATCCCGGAACTTACCCACCGGCGAATTGGGTTACCTTTCCGGCGACTGTTAGAGTCAGCCCGGGAGCTGAATCCGAAGTGGCGGGTAAGATCAAAGTGCCTTTTGACGCCAAAGGCACCAGCAATATGCTACTTATGCTCGAATCCGATTTGGATAAACAAATAGTTCAAGGATTAACGGTCATGATCCGTTACGGAGTCGCCTTAAATGTTAGGGTAAACCGCCCTGGAATCCGGCCGGCCGCCGCACTAACCAAACTCGACGTGGTTAAAAATGAAAAGGGACTTCCGGTTGTCCAAGCGCAGATTAAAAATACCTCTTTACTTGATTACCGGACCAATGCGATGGCGACAATTCGCAACAGTCAAAAAAAATTAATCCAAAGAATAGAATTACGGCCGAGAAATCATTGGGAAAACGGCGCCAAAGATCCGGTTATCTATCCCGGCAGTGAGCTTCTTTACTATGGGAATGTTACGGAATATATGGCCCCCGGGGAATACGAAGTCAGGTTGTTCTTTCGTTTCGCCGACAGGGGACAATTATTGCGCGGAACAACGTTGTCGGTCCGTGAGGGTGACTTTATTTTCCCCAAGGAAAAAATGAAGAGTTTTAATGTTAGTCCTCCTGAACTGACCTTTGAAGGCCGGCCCAATTCCATTTCGATTAAGGCTGTTAAATTTGAGAATAAATCAGATAAGCCGGTGCTGGTCAATATCGAATCCGATGAAATTGAAGCGGATTACCCTTATTCCATTTTTACCAATACTAAAGTTGAAATCAAGGGAGAGCTAAAATTTACCGTTGGACCGAAACAAACGGTGATGAAAATAATAGCGGTCAGATTTCCCAAGGATGCGCCGGTTCAGGGAAATTATGGAAACCTAAAAATACGCGCATATTCCAGTGATGATAAACCTAGTTTAATAGATGAAAGCCTTGTCAAACTGGCGGCGGTGCTTGCCGGAGTAAAGAAACCGTCGCTGGGGGTAGCCAGTCTTTCCGGAGACCGCTCCGGCGATACCTGTCTAGTAGCGGCGGTAATAAAAAACACTGGAAACATTCAAATAACTCCCAAGGCTAGTTTGCTTTTACGTGATAAGAATGAACGAGTGGTTGCCAATATCGGTCTATCCGGAGAAGGGGATGAAAAAATTGTGGTTGTCCCGGACCAATTGGTCACATTAACTGGAACAATAAAAAATCTCAAGCCAGGGAAGTACCAAGCGGAAATAAAATTGGCCGACGGCAACACCAATTTGGGAACTTCTGAGTTGACCTTGGAAATAAAATAATAAAAACCCCGGTAACATATTTTTGGAGGAGGTTGAGCATGAGTCTCAAAAAAATAAAAAAATCCGGCGCCCTCTTGTTATTACTATTTTTTACAGTCAGTGTCATTTTGGCCGGCACTGTTTGGGCAGCAGAGCCGGCCACCGAAGAAGGCCAGCCATTGGTGACGGCAACCTTTTTTGAAACTGACCTGAGGGAAGCTTTACACGAGATATCTATTCAAACCGGTGTTAATTTGGCGGTTGATGAAACTGTCAGAGGCCTGGTGACTTTAGAGCTTAAAAATACTCCTTTTGAAAAAGCCTTAAAAATGGTTTTAATAAATGGGGGTTTTAGTTATCACAAAGTTGATGATTTTTATGTGATTGGGTTGCCTGATCCCCGAAACCCCGCCTTTGCCGGGCTCTCGGAAACCGAAGTTTATTTCTTTAAAAACATTGGCGCGGAGTCGGCAAAAGCGATGTTGCCGGAGTTTTATAAGCCTTTTGTAAAATTTGGAACTGGCGTTAAAGAGAGTCAAGACACGGCTACGGTAAACGCTCCCCCGGATTTGTTGGCAAAAATTATGGCCGACTTGGCCAAAATGGATGGTCAACGGGAACAATTAAAAATTAAAGCCTTGGTCACGGAGATTTCAAATGAGGTTTTGAAAGAGTGGGGAATGGATTTACTTAATGTCGATTTCAACGCTGCCGGGGTAGGAGTGCGGACCGTCGGTTTAAATGTGCCGAAAGGGAGTATCTCCGGTGAAGGCGATGGTAGTTTCGGACACTTTACCGCTACGATTAAGGCTTTGGTCAATGAAAAAAAGGCCACCATTCATGCAGACCCGGAGATCCTGGTTACCGAAGGCAAAACCGGGGATCTGTTTGTCGGTGAAAAAAGAACCCTGATTTTATACTCCCAAGGTACAAATGCTTCCACTTCAAGTACGGAGAATGTTGAAGCCGGCGCAACCCTCAAAGTAACCCCCAAACTGGTTGGCGAGCAAATCGAACTTACTGTCTCCCAAAAAATCAGCGACTTTGATGATGGAACCACCGATGAAATCATTGTAAAAAGCCGGGAATTCAGCTCAGTGGTAAGGTTTCTTCCCGGGCAGACCGTGATGGTCGCCGGGTTAACCCAAAAGCAGACTCGCGACAATACCTTAAAAACTCCGATATTGGGCGATATACCTATCGTCGGCTTGTTGTTTAAACAAAAGTCGAAACTAAAAGGAGATAGTGAATTATTGGTATTTCTTACCGCCGAGGTAGTAAAATGATGCGGAGGAACGGCTTGAGATTCAGATTGCTCATCTTGACTTTTCTAATTATTTGTTTTCTTTTAGTAAATGTTAAAGCGGGAAATGATAACGGAAGCAAGGCTACCTTAATTCCCTTTAGACAAATCATTGATGAAATAAGCAAAAAATTCGGTGTCGTCATAATTGTAGAGCCTTCTTTGACCGGTATGGCAAGTCAGGAGTGTTTACAGAAAGATTCGGCGGAAACAATTTTACGTGAATTACTGGATCCCTTGGGCTACTCTTATACAAAGATTGAAGATTATTATTTGATTAGCGGCCCCAAGTCTCCTTTAACGGTCCTGGCAGAGACCGATTCTAGCCTTGTCCCGGTAGGTTTTCTCGCTTCCCAAAATCAAGATCAATTAAACGAATTCCGGGAATATCTTACCTACGATGAATCGTCAGGGGTGGTCTATGTTAAAGCGCCCTCCTCGAAGATGAATAAAATTCTAAGCAAGCTTTGGGATTTATCGAAAACATCCGGACAAATATCGGTAGTTTACAGTTTACAAATAATCGATTTAGGGAATTCTTCGGATTTTGACTTTGTATTCTCCGGGAAATATGACAACACGATGCCTGATGGCAAAACCATCATGATTACTCCCGACCAATGGTCTTTGGATGGCCCTACCAGTGTTTTGATTCAACAAAAAGTAGAGTCGCTATCCACTAGTCTCGTCCGTCAACCATGGTTTATTACCGTGCCGGGAAAAACCGTCAGATTCATCTCCAGTATCCGGCTTTTTGAGGCTGGTTTGGATGTCGACCGGTATTTTACAATTCAACTCACTCCGTTAAAAGTTGATGAGTCTTCCGGAAAAGTGGTCTCAAACGTCATCGTCGAGCGTAATATGCAAGCCAGCTCAAATATAACAGTGGAAAACGCTCCTCAAGTCAGTGAAGATATAAATAAGGTTAATACCACTATTGGCACTATCCCGGGTAAACGGGAATTACTGGCTATAGTCCGTCACACAAGCGAATCTGATTTGAAAATGTTGGGAATATTGGGAAGGGCAAAAGTTAAACAACACCGGGATTTTATAGTGTTCATTTCGGCGGCGCCGATAAATATTCAAACTACTTTGGCAACTCCATCCGGGCTTATTCCGGTCGCTTCGTTGGGTGGGATTGGCCGTTTAACCGATGAACAGGAACCTTTGTTTAAATTGAAGCCCGTTTTAGAACTTGGAATTGCCGGAGAAAAGGATGAAAATGGACTCAATGGCTGGTTTAACTTTAGAACTCCTCTCGGTTCCAGCGGCAGTTTAACCCTCGACTACCGGAAAGATGATCTTTACTCCGCCGGTCTCTCATTTAGTTTAGATTCCGACCGCGAAGTTTCATTGGATTTTTTAGCCGGAAATGGAATCGGTCCCAATTACCAAAATGCAATAATGGTTGGTTTAGGTGATGTTACCCAGCCAGCCCCATATATGAGCTTATTTGCCAAGTATTACCCGGTCTCTTATTTATTGGACGCCAAAGAAAATTCTTATGATGCCGTATGGAACGCCGGAGTCCGCTTGGGGACAAATAGTTTCGGATTTACTATCAGCACCGAAGGAAATCCGGGATTTGAGGGTTGGCATTATAAGTTGGATTTCAACGAGCAGAAACGCACATGGGTGCTGGAGGTTGATACTACCCGAAAGAACCCCCTTCTTTACCTTGGTATGGGGTTCAAATTTTAGTGTCAAACGGCATTCAAAATTACAGATTTAATTTTAACCCGGTAAAAACAGACTCTTATCCGGGTTTTAATTTTTATGCAATTTAAAAAGCAGGGAAATATTTGATTGTTTCAGCAGCCTGCCTGCGAATAATTTGTTTTGGTTCATTCCTTGAAGGAGAATGATAATTTGTAAGGAATAAATATAGAAAATTGAATGAGGGAATATCTTTGCAGCGAATACTTATTTTACCCAACCCGGAAAAACAAACAGCCATCGAACTTACTGGAGGCATAATACCGGTTTTACAAAGACAAGGTTTTGACGTTATACTTGAAAAAACGGTTGCCGAAAAGGTCGGGTATCCTTTATACGGCAAGGGAGAACAGACAATTTGGGACGGTATTGATTTAGTTTTGGTTCTTGGCGGCGACGGTTCAATGTTGAATGCCGCCCGCCGGATTTATCCCCGCCAGATACCATTGTTAGGCGTTAATCTAGGCCATTTGGGATTTTTAACCCGCATAGAAAGCCAGAAGATTGCCGCCGCCTTTGAAGCTATCCACAACGGCGAATTTGTATTCGAGGACCGGGCGATGCTCCAGGCGGAAATTAAGCGCGGCGAGACCAATTTGTCCCGGTTAATCGCTTTAAATGACTTAGTGGTAGTGTCGGCCTCCAGAGCGAGAATGGTCAGGTTGGAAACCTGGGTTGACGGCGAGTTTTTCACCCTGTACCCGGCCGACGGTCTTATTGTGGCTACGGCAACCGGTTCAACAGCTTACTCATTATCGGCCGGAGGCCCGATTCTGGATCCGCGGCTGGAGGCAATTTCCGTAACTCCTATTTGCGCCCACTCTTTATATGCCAGACCGGTTATTTTCTATAAAGACGCACATCTGCGAGTTGTTTTACAGGGGGCCAATCCGGATATTACAGTGACCGCGGACGGACAATTCACCATTAATCTGCAACCCGGGGATGAGATTAATTTTAGCCGGGCGGAATATACCACCAGGTTGATCCGTTTCAAGGACCAGGGCTTGTTTGAAGTCTTAAAATCCCGCCTTAAAGAAGGAAGAATCTAATGAAAACCAACCGCCAGGCCATGATTATTTCCATTATCAAAGAAAAATTGATCAGCACCCAAGAGGAGCTGGGCGAGGCTTTAAAGAATAAAAACGTCCTGGTGACTCAGGCTACTTTATCCAGGGATATAAAGGAGCTTGGTTTAATTAAAGTTCCTACCGCCGAAGGCTATTACCGTTATTCTTTGCCCCAGGACCGGACATCCGGCGACTTGCTACGGCGGGCTCAACGGATGTTGGAAGACGCGGTGGTTTCAATTGATTACGCTGAAAATATCATTGTGGTAAAGACTATGAGCGGTACCGCGCAAGGGGTTGCCGCCGCCTTCGATGAGCTTGAATGGCCGGAAGTCGTTGGAACTGTCGCCGGGGACAACACGATCATGATTGTAGTCCGTAGCAAGCCACAGGTTGAAGAAGTTTTAAGCCGGCTTCACCAGTTAAGGAGGTAGCAAGTTGCTGCAAGAAATTACGGTCCGGAATTTGGCCCTAATTGAAGAGATTAATTTGGATTTCGACCCCAGTTTTAATGTTTTAACCGGAGAAACCGGGGCCGGGAAATCAATAATCATTGATGCCTTGGGACTTGCTTTGGGAGGCCGTTTTAGTTCGGAAATGATCAGATCGGGGGCGGAAAGCGCCTCGGTGGAAGCGGTTTTTGTAATACAAGACCGTCCGGAACTGCTGAATTATCTCCAGGGAATCGGTATCCAAATTGGGCCGGACAACACTTTGATAATTCAACGGGAGATCTCCAATAACGGTAAAAACCGCTGCCGGGTCAACGGGCAATTGGTAACCGTTCTTTCATTGACCAAAATCGGCGAGTTTTTAATAGACATTCACGGACAGCATGAACATCAATCGTTGTTGATTCCGGAAAAACAACTCGAGTTGCTGGACCAATATGCGGGGGCCCCCTGCCTCCGGCTGCGGGAAGATTTCGGCAAGATTTTTAAGGAATGGCAGGCTTTACAGAACGAGTATCAGAGTCTGCAACAGAATGAAGCCGAGCTGGCCCGTAAGGTTGAACTGCTGGAATTTCAAATTCAAGAAATTAACCAGGCGAAATTAGTCATCGGCGAGGACGAGGATCTGTTAAAAGAGCGGGATATTTTAGCCTCTTCGGAGAAGTTATACGAGGCGGCCAGCCAATCTTACCAGGCTTTGTATGACGGTTCCGACGGCAAAGCCGCCGTCGAATTGCTGGGAGAGGCCGAACGGGCTTTGGGGCAGGTTGCCGGGATCGATCCCCGGATCGAATCCATTTTGGAAATGTTAAGGGAAGCCGCCTGCCAGGCGGAGGAAGTTTCCCGGGAAATCCGTAGCTATCAGGGGCAGATTCAATTTGATCCGGGGCGTTTGGCTGAGATTGAAGATCGCTTAGATGAGATTACCCGCTTAAAACGCAAATACGGGACCAGTATCGGGGAGATATTGCTTTTTGCGGAAAAATGTCAGCAGGAGTTGGCCGGAATAGCTAACCGGGAGGAACGCTCCAAAGAAATTGAGGCGGAGTTGGCGAAAGTAAGGGCTAGCCTCGGTGAAATTGCGGAGTCGCTCTCCGGGCGGCGGCAATTGGCGGCCAGGAAACTGGAAGAAACGTTAATGTGCCAGTTGAATGATTTAAATATGGTTAATACCCAATTCAAAGTAAATCTGATTCAGCGGGAAACCGCCGATGGAGTTCCTTTCCATGGTAAACACGTTGCGGTTTGGGCAACCGGGGCCGATGAGATTGAATTCCTGGTCGCCCCCAATCCCGGCGAGGGGTTGAAGCCGATGATTAAAATCGCCTCCGGCGGGGAGTTGTCCCGGATTATGCTGGCTTTAAAAGCGATCTTGGCTGATCTCGATGCCGTGCCGACCATGGTTTTTGATGAGATCGACGTAGGGATCGGGGGCCGGACCGCCCAGGCGGTGGCGGAAAAAATGTTATTAATCGGCCTGTCCCGGCAGGTGCTTTGTGTCACCCATTTACCGCAAATAGCTAGTTTAGCCAAGCGACATTTTTATATAGAAAAGCATGTGGTTCAAGACCGCACGGAGGTGGCAGTCAGGGAGCTGCCGATGAATGAGCGGGTGGAGGAGCTTGCCCGGATGCTTGGAGGGGCTCAGGTTACCGATACTACCAGACAGCATGCCCGGGAGATGTTGATGCTGGCCGAGAGGTTACGTTTAAACAGGGTCGGGCACGTGACTAGAAATTAAATTTTCCTTTTGAAGGGAGATGGGAATCAGGAGGATTCCAGTTTAAGGCGCTCATGGACGAGTAATAGCCGCAATAAAGATAGAATAAAGGTGAAACTGAATCATTTTCAATAATTGCCTGCGACAGAGCCTATTAGAATCCGGCTTACTACTAAGCAAGCATTCATGGGCAAGTAAATGTATGTTTGAATGCAACTTGGTATTATAAGGCCGGTTTTTTATTGACAAAATTATGGTCTCGGGATATACTATGCCCAGTATAGTAACAAAAAATAATTCTCCCCAATAATTTCCTTTGCTTTTAAGGCCTGGTTCTGTAATCATCAGGGATGAATAACGTTAGATTATCAATAGAATTCCGCCAATACGGAGAAGAGGGGACTAAAATGGGAAAACGCCGGTTTGCTACAGCCTTCATTTTGATAGCTTTGATTCTGGTTTTAGCCGTGATGGGGGTCAGATCCGGGTATGCCTTAACGGAAAGGCCGTCCGAGGGTTATATTGCCCCCAATTTTAGGCTGGCGGATATAAACGGGAAAGCCTTCGAACTAAAAAAAGTTGTTGCCGGAAACAAGGTTACCCTGGTTAACTTCTGGGCTACCTGGTGCCCGCCGTGCCGGGCCGAGATCCCGGAATTTATCAAATTTTACAACAGATATTCCGGGAAGAGGGTGGCGGTTCTGGCCGTTAATTTACAGGAAGACCCGAAAACGGTCAAGAAGTTTGCAACCGGAGCCGGGATGATTTTTCCGGTGTTGACCGACACCGCCGGGAAGGTCGGGAATAAATACCAGATTTTTGCTATTCCGACCACTTTCATCATCGACCGGAAAGGCAAGATCCGGGGGGTCATCAAAGGCTCCACCAGCCTCGACGTTTTAGAGAGCAAAGTCAAATCCTTGTTAAAGGAGAAATAGAATGGAGATATCGCTCTGGATGGCTTTTGCCGGGGGGTTACTTTCATTCCTTTCCCCCTGTATTTTGCCGATTGCTCCGGGGTATTTGGGGATCATCTCCGGTACTACCATGACCAACCTGGAAGCCGGATTGATTCCCCAAAAACGGGTTATTGCGACCACTGTCGCCTTTATCCTCGGTTTCAGCCTGGTATTCGTGATTTTGGGGTTGGCCAGTTCTTTTTTGGGGCAGTTTTTATTGGCTTACCGGGGGATATTCGCCCGGGTTGCCGGGCTTTTGGTAGTGTTTTTAGGGCTGCATCAAGCGGGCTGGCTTCCGTTGGCCTGGCTATACCGGGAAAAACGTCTCCGGGTGAAGAATCGAATCGGTTTGGCCGGGGCTTTTCTAACCGGACTAGCTTTCTCCCTAGGCTGGACTCCTTGTATCGGCCCTATTTTAGGGTCAATTTTGACCTTGGCCGGAAGTCAGGGCGATACTGGAAAGGGTATCTTATTATTGTCATTTTATTCACTGGGTTTAGCAGTTCCCTTTTTCATGCTGGCGTTGGCCTTTGAAAAGGTGACCCGGGGAATGAACCGCCTGAAACCTTATTTGAAATATTTTGAGCGGGCTTCCGGAATATTGCTGATCTTGATGGGTTTATTATTGATGGCCGGCGGTTTGCCGGAACTGAGTTCCTGGTTTATCAGGTTCAGCGGCGGCTGGAATCCGGAGAATATATTTAAATGAATTACCGTGTTCGTTTTTTATTATATAAAAATTTATATATGCCTGCCAAACTTTTAGAACCCATTTGAGCGATTTGCTGTTTAGCCGTACCAGTTAAGACCGGGACTCTATCATCATGGTCGTTAATTATAGGTTTGCCAAAGGTTACCATCAATACCCGTTCCGTGCCGTTTTTTAGCATTTGCTTGACTAATTCCTAATCCGCTTGCGATTGCTTTAATCTCGTCTTTTAAAGCCTCAACAATGGTCAAACCGTCCCCTCGAATAAGAATTTCCGACAGCGCAATATTATAACCATGTCCATTCTAGTCTTTCTCAATGATTGGGTTGAATTTGTATGCTCGATCCAGAATCCCCTCTATATCTCGGTGGAAATAATTGAAACTTTAGCCGCTTTAACGCTTTTTAAGTCACTTGTAGCTCACCTCGTAACCTTATGGTTTCTTCGGCCAAATGACTTTTTATAGAGGCGAAACTTGGCTGTTATTTTTATCTTAAAATAGGAGGAAATAGTCCTTTAATACCGAATTAAAAAATAATTTATCGTTTTTTGGAGGTTGCGATGTTTCAGTTAACCGTTAGACAAAAAGTAGCTGCCTTAGTGTTGATGGTTTTTTTAGCCGTAGGGGGCGCAATCTTGTTTATTGGTGAAACTGGCGGCCGGGTTGTAGAATATCGGGATGATATCGACAACAACCGGATATATGTTCAGATTGGCGGGGCGGTGGCCCGGCCGGGGGTAATCAGCTTAAAAGCCGGTACTAGAAAGTTTGAAGCCCTGACCCAAGTGGGCGGGGCTTTACCTGAAGCAGATTTGAACCGGGTCAATCTGGCGGAATATGTTGAAGACGGGGAGTTCATATACTTGCCCCGGAAGGGGGAGGTCATTGAAACGCCTTCTAAAAAGCGATCCACAGCTAAAAAGTCCGGCTTCGAAGCTAAATCAAAGGTTACCGCTGGGAAAACCGTCAAGAACAAACAACAATGGCCGCTAGATGTTAATGCAGCCACTATGGAACAGTTGGAAACCGTTCCGGGAATCGGGGCTTTTTTGGCATCCAAGATAAAGGAATACCGGGACAAGAACGGCCGTTTCCAAAGTTTCGAGGACTTAACCAAGGTTTATGGGATCGGCCCGGTGCGGCTGGAAAAACTGCGGCCGTATTTAACCGTTAAATGACCGGCAACCGGAATTTTTTGGCGGCCCTTACTATTACCGGCGGTATTCTGACCGCCGTTTTTATCCCGTTGGCCCCCGCCTGGTGGCTGCTTCTTTCCCTAACCCCGGTTTTTTTGGGAATTGTTTTTTTTATTTTCAACCGGAAGGGGATTGGCTGGCTTTTTATTATCTGCCTTTTTGGTTTGGCCGCTTTTTTATTCAGCGCGGCCCGCCAGAGCCATCAGGCGAATCTCAACCGGAACCGGGTATTCCATAATCAAACCATAACGGTTACGGGTGTTCAAATAAAACGCTCCGAAGCCACTCGTTACGGAGGAGAATTTGTTATTCGCGTCAACCCCCAAAATGCCCATGGCCCGACTGGAAAGCTGACTATTATTAGCCGCAAACCAATACCGGCCAACTGGTATGGGCGGCCGATGGCGGTTACCGGGAGATTTAAAGCCAATCCGGTTCAAGAAGGCCCCATTCCGGGATTCATGGAAAAGCAAGGAATCAGCGGGACCCTTTTTGCCTCTGAAAGGCCAACCCCGCTTAAAGGGCCGGGTTTGCTTTTCCCTTATCTATGGGCGAACCAAATACGGGAATCGATGCTTGGTAAAGAAGGAAATACCTTATCGCCACGGAATTCCCGCCTGCTCCGGGGAATGATCTTCAACGACCGTTTGAGCAATGATCCCGGCGACCGCCGGCTGATGTATGAATTACAACGTACCGGAACTATTCATTTGTTATCGGTTTCCGGCTTACATATCGGCTTTCTGGTATTGAGCCTGACTTGGTTGCTGGATTTATTGCGGGTGCCGAGGAAGCATCAACTGGCGCCGCTGGCCGCCGGAGTATGGTTTTATATCCTGATGACCGGGATGAATCCGCCGGTATTACGTTCGGGAATCATGATGCTGATTTATATGACCGCTGAAATATTGGAAACCAGGGATAGCCCGATTAACCGGCTGGCGCTAGCCGCCTCTCTGCTGCTTTTGGGAAACCCTTATAATTTGTTTGAAGTCGGTTTTCAATTGTCCTTTACCGCCACCTTAGGGGTTGTCTGGTTATTTCCATTGTTAAAAGAATATTTTCCTTTAAGAAACCATATTCTTCGGACGCTCCGGGATGGGCTGCTGCTTTCGCTTGCCGCTCAATTACTGGTTACCCCTTTGATAGTCCATTATTTTCAATTAATCTCCTGGGTTAGCCCGCTAGTGAATTTGATACTAATAATACCGGCGGAGATCAGTGTCATTGGCGGCTTGTTGGGCGAGGGGGCTGCGGCGCTGGCCGCTTTGGGACAATTAATGCTGATTCCGGTGGATTGGGACCTTTCATTTACCCGGCTAATTGTCCATTGGTTTGCCAGTCAAAGCTGGGCGGCCTCCTACTGCCCGGGCTGGCCATGGCCATGGATTATCGCCTATTACCTGGGGTTGTTGCTGGTATTGGAGTCGCTTCGGCCCGATCTACTGAACGGGAAACGCTTGTTTCACTATAATTTTCGCTATAATTTCGGTTGGTTTTTGCTTGGACTTTTATTTTTGGCTAACCTAACAATTTGGACAGTAATTTTCCGGCAATTACCCGGCAGGTATCTGGAGGTTGCCGTTATCGATGTCGGCCAAGGCGACGCGGTTTACTTAAGAACCCCGGAAGGTTACAATATCCTGATCGACGGCGGGGATGAAGGAAGGGGAGTTGCCAGGGTAGTACCATTTCTAAGGGCTCATGGAGTAAGTAGGCTTAACCTGGCCTTGATTACTCATTACCATCAGGATCACGCAGCGGGAATGGCCGAAGTACTACAGGATATTCCCGCCGATACCCTCTATTTGCCGCCGGAGGATGGCAGCCGGGAACAGCGTACTTTTTTGTCCCGGCTCAAAGGGGTTAAAATAAAACGGCATATTGTGACCGACCGGGAGGTAATCAGTTTTGACCGGAGTCTTAAAGGAGAAGTATTGCAAGATAACGCCGCTGTTGATGAAAACGACCGGTCACTGGTTTTAGTAGTTTTCTTTGGGAAAAATAAACTTCTGTTGACAGGAGATCTTGGTGAAGAAGGCGAAGGAATAATAGCCAGAAAGCATCCCCAGTTTTTACGGGCCTCGGTTTTAAAGGTCGGTCATCATGGCAGTAACCGGGGAACCAGTCTTCAATTTTTAACCCAAGTCAAACCCCGGCTGGCTGTAATCTCAGTGGGGGCCGAAAACCGGTTCGGCCACCCCGGCGGTCAAACTCTCAACCGCTTGCGTTCATTGGGTATTCCGGTCTATCGGACTGATCGCCGGGGAACGGTAAGTATTAGAATCTACCAGAACCGGATACTCGTCACAACAACCAAAGGTGGTCTAGATGAAACAGACTGATTTTTATAAACAAATAACCGAAGACCGCTTGCTCCGGACCTATCTTTTTCTGGGAGAAGAACGCCTTTTTCACGAGGAATTATTGGATTTGGTCACCGGTAAACTCCTGTCCGCGGAAGACCGGGAGTTTAACTTTACAAGACTTGATGCTTCGGTGATTGAACCGGTTGATTTAACCAACAATCTGGAGACGCCCCCTTTTTTCGGCGGGGTCCGGGTGATATACTTGGACGGTTTGGAGAACGGGGTCAGCGGGGTCGATGAAGCCCTCTTGAAGACTTTAAGCAATATAGCCGACGGGATTTATTTATTTGCCTCCGCCTCTAAATTGGATGGCAGAAAAAAGTCCAGCCAGGAGATTCAAAAACGTATTCCGGTAGTTGACTGCAGCAAGTTGCGCCCCCAGGAACTGCCGGTTTGGATTAAGAACCGCTCTGAAAAAATGGGTTTGCGGCTCACCCCGGTTCAGATTAGGACCATCGCCCGGCGGTTGGGCTCCAATTTACTCAGGATCCGCACGGAATTAATCAAGATTAAGACTTTTTTGGGCGCCAAAAGCGAGCTGACCGATTCCGATTTGGAGTTGTTAATCCCGGGCGAACCGGAACCGGATATTTTCGCCTTGATTGATGCGGTGGCCGACCGCAATCCCAAAATGGGTTTGCCGCGGTTGGAGGAATTGTTAAACTCCGGCGAGAATGAGGTTAAGATTTTGGCCACCGTGGCCCGGCAATTCCGGAACATTACCGCCGCCAATGTGGGAAGGCGGAAGGGGCTAACACCGAAGGCGCTGGCTGATTTTTTAGGGATCAATCCTTATGTGGCCGAAAAAAGTTTTTTACAGTCCGGCCGGTTTTCTCTTCTGGAATTACAGCAGATATTGGATAGATTGGTGCAGGCCGATTACCGGATCAAGACCGGCCAACGGGAACCAAGACTTGAACTTGAGCTGGCGGTGGTGGAAATATGCACCGGGATTCCGAAGCGAATTTGAAACTTAACCCGGTGGCTGTAAACAGCCAACGAGACAAATTAACCGCACCCCCCGGCAAGCAGGCCTTGCCGCCGGAACGGGATTTTTTATTGGAGCTGGAGAACCTCTGGCGGAACCTACCTTACCTGACCGGAAGTTATTCCGTTGACTCCAGCCGGAATCTATTGCGGGGAAAACCAGCCATCCTGGTTACCTCCGGCCCTTCTTTGAATAAAAATATCGACCTTTTGAGGGAGATTCAAAAGAGGGCGATCGTTATCAGCTGTGGTTCAGCGCTGGCCCCGATGTATAAGAGGGGTATTGTTCCCCATTTTGAAGTCGTTTCCGATCCCTACCCGCTGATGTATGAGAAAGTTAAGCTGGTGTACCAACCTGAGACCTGTTTTTTGATGTCGTTAACAGCTCACTACCGGATCTCTCAAATCGCCGGATTGCCTAAAATGTATTGTTTAGTCGATTTTGCGGATGAGGTATTGGCTGATCTCCGGAAATGCACGCAAATAAACACCGTCTTGCCGGTAATGGCATCGGTAGCCGCTACCGCCTTTTCCTTTGCCTTGCACCTGGGGGCTGACCCCGTGATCTTTGTCGGCCAGGATATGTGTTTCTCCGGTGAGCAGTCGCACGTCGACAATATGGACAAAGCCGTGAATACCTGTACCCTGGAGGCGGTCGACGGCCGGGTTGTTCAAACAACCCCGCTCCTGAAGGAGGTCTTTGAGTACTTCGGGAATTTGGTCCCCCGGATAAAGGAGAGAAAGATCATCAACGCCACTGAAGGGGGAGCTGGAATCCCAGGGGCGGAACATATCACTCTGGCTGAAACGGCCGCCCGTTATCTATCCGGCGATTTAGTACTTCCCCATCTGCCGCCATACCAAGGTGACCTCCTAAAATTAAAGAACGGCTTGGAGGAAATAGACAGTAAATTTCGGGCTATTAACCGCCGGATAACAGATTTCCACCAAAAAATCACCCGGTCAACTAAAACGGCAGGGGTTAAAGATCTCAGCGGAGAGGATATTCTGGACCGGTTTAACGAGATTAAAAGAGCGCCCGGCTATCAATACTTGGCCGCTTATCTTGATAATATCAGGCGGCGCGTCTTGACTTCGCTGGAACCGGAGAGGAAATTCGATCTTTTTGGGGTAACGGCGAAGTGCTTCCAAGAACAATTAAGTCGCATTGAAGAGACCCTAAGTATCTTAAATAGTTTTACATAATCAAGGTTATCTCATCCATCGGCCGCCGGGGTATTTCGGCTGCCTCTTCCTGCGGATAACCGATGGGAATAATGGCTACCGGCCGGAAATGGTTATCCAGATTCAGGCATTCCCGAACCGCCTCTTCATCAAATGACCCTACCCAGCAGCTTCCCAATCCGCAACCGGTGGCGGCCAAAAGAATATTCTGGGTGGCGGCGGCGGTGTCTTGCAAACAGTAAAGTTCCGAGCCGCGATAACCATATCTGATTGCTGAACGGTTAGGCTCCGCGCAGACTACAATGCAGACCGGAGCGTAACTTAGAAAATTTTGGCCATAAGCGGCTTGGGCCAGTTTTTTCTTGAGCTCATCCCGCTTTACCACAATAAATTTCCATGGTTCAAGATTTCCAGCGCTGGGAGCAAGACGGGCCGACTCCAAAAGTCTGCCGATGATAGCGTCGGGGACCGGTGTATCCTCAAAACTTCTTACGCTCCGCCGTTCTTGAATTGCCTCGATTAAATCTTTAGTCATTATAAAAACCCCTTTAAAAATATTTATGGTTATAAAGTTTAGTAAGGAACCCCTAGACAAGAACATATGTTCGTGATAATATATTAGTGAACATATGTTTGGAGGGGTGGAAAATGAAAAATGTCAAAAAGGTCTTGAAAAAA
>JBLNCU010000154.1:0-14377 GCA_050260935.1 Bacillota bacterium | reverse complement strand
AGGGGAAGGAATAGATGAGATAAGTGATATAAGTGCGCTTTTAACCTTGGCATATTCATTCACCTCCCTGGGCTATCACGCGCATAACATCGTGTTCCGTCAAATTCATGCCACTAAGTTCCCCGACAATTTCCCGGTCCTTCATAACAATCATTCGCGAGCAGACTCGAAGCATTTCGTCAATTTCTGAAGATATGAAGGTCAGGCTCATTCCATCTTCAGCGAGCTTAAGCACAAGTTTTTGAATCTCCACCTTGGTTCCGACATCGATTCCCCGGGTGGGTTCATCGAGGATCAGGTACATGGGGTGGGTGAGCAGCCAGCGGGCTAGAATTACCTTCTGCTGGTTGCCGCCGGAAAGAGATTTGATTGGCGTATTGATGGACGGTGTTTTAATGCTCAGTTTCTGGATATACTGGTTAGCAAATTCCTCAGCCTGTTTCCGCGAAAGAGGCCTAAAAAAGCCTTTCATGACCTGCAAGGCCAGAATAATATTGTCGCCCACCGAAAGCTCGGCGATGATTCCGTCGCTCTTGCGGTCCTCCGGCAAATAGCCGATTCCCTGTTTCATGGCGTTTAGGGGGGTCTTGATCTTCACTCGCTTACCTTTTATTTTAACTTCACCACCTGTAACCTTGTCGGCGGCGAAGATTGCGCGAGCGCTTTCGCTGCGCCCGGAGCCGAGCAGCCCGGCAAACCCGTTCACCTCGCCTTTTTGGATCGTGAAATTGAAGGGCCTTACCCCGGCGGCGCTCGAAAGCGCCGTAGCCTCGAACACCGGCACACTGCTGTCGGATTTAAGCGGCTCTTGTTTTTTCATCTTCGAGACATCACTCAGCGCCTTTCCCATCATCTTCGAGATCAGCTCGATTTGGGGAAGCTCAGCTGTTTGGTATTCGCCGATCAACTCTCCATTGCGAAGCACCGTAATCCTGTCGCTGATCTCGTATACCTGATCGAGAAAGTGGGTAATGAAGATGATTCCCACACCCCGAGCTTTCAGTTGGCGCATGAGCTCGAAGAGTTTTTTCACTTCATCTTCGTCAAGGGAGGACGTCGGTTCATCAAGAATGAGAATCTTGCAGTCCATATCGACCGCCCGGGCAATCGCGATCATCTGCTGAACAGCAATTGAGCAGCTTGAAAGTTCTTGGGTCGGGCTCGCCGGAATACCGAGGGAGCTGAGCATTTGTGCCGCCTTGGCGTTCATCTGCTTCCATTGAACGAAAGCGTTCCGGCTGCGACCGGCAAACATATTCTCAGCCACGGTCAAATTGGGGCAAAGCGCTATTTCCTGAAAGACCGTGCCAATTCCCATGTTCTGCGCATCCTGCGGCGACTTAAAATGAACCGGCCTTCCATCTAAAAGAATCCGGCCGGCATCCTTTTCGTAAACACCGGTTATAATCTTTATCAAGGTGGACTTGCCCGCTCCATTTTCGCCCATCAGGGCATGGATATCACCCTTTCGGAGCGCGAAGTCTACGTTATGCAGAGCTCTGACTCCTGGAAAGGATTTGCTGATACCCTCCATTTTGAGTATGTTTTCTGACAGCAACCAAAGACCTCCTTACCGGTATCACCTAAATTAACAGCAGTGCGGTTAGCCGGGTAAAATCCGGACACCGCACTGCGCAAAATTTTACCAAAAAACTACCTGGTTATTACACCCTTGCCAGGATCGGCATTGATACCCCATTGTTCGATATCTTTGTCGGTGATCGTCTCAGTCGTAAAAAGCAATTCTTTCTGATAGACGATTCCTTTGGGAAGCTTGCCACTTTTGATCCACTTAGAAATCTCGGCTGCCTGGCGTGGATTGCACTGCATGTCGGCGTCCCAGTAACCGGCCTGTACGTTCCTAAGCGCAAAACGGTTAAAGTCAAAACCAATGATCTTGACCTTGCCATTCTTGCCGTGGCTGATACCGGCCGCCTCGAGGGCCTGAACAGCGCCTTGCGCCATACCGTCGTTCTCAGCGTAGATGACGTTGAAATCCTTTTTCGCTGCAATCGCGGCTTCGACCACTTTGCGGGCTTCCTCAAGGCTCCAGCTGTCTCCACCCGTTCCATCAGCCACAATGGTGAGTTTACCTTCTTTGGCGGCTTTAAGCACCGCGGCGCTGCGGCCGATTTCAGCCGCGCTACCCAACTGACCACGAATAAGGATTAGATTAATTGGTTTCGGAACACTTTTCAATACCCAGTCTACTGCCGTATTACCCTCATAAGCCATATCCGAGAGAAGCGCCGCCTGATAGTTCGATTTGGCCGTTTTAATCGCGCGGTCAAAGAGAATAACCTTAACGCCTGCCTTTTTGGCGGACTTTAGAACGTCGTCCCATCCGGACGCGTTGGCGGCCGAGATCAGGAGATAGTCCACTCCATCCCGAATGTATCCTTTGGCCGCAGCGATCTGTTCGCTGTTGTCGGCGGTGTTGGTCTGTTTGGCGTCATAGCCGTTTTCCTTGGAGAAGACAGTGTTCATGTCTTCAACATTGGCCTGACGGTAGCCGGATTCTTCCGGTGGTAAATTTACAATGCCAATCTTAATCAGACCTGCGCCAAAGGTGGAAGCGGATAAAATAACCATGGCAACTAAACATACGACTAAAAGAATAGACCACTTTTTCATAGAATAACCTCCCCTGAATTTTTGGTTTTTTAACATGACAAATTTCTCGCCTAAATCTTTGATAGTTTCAAAACTCCCCCTTTTTTATATCATTTATAATAAGTCGCATCCCAATAGTAAAATATGGAACACAACTTAATATCCGAAAAAGTTTATTACACGGCTTAAATACTCTTTTACCACCCGGTATTACTACCATTGGCCTCATATACCGCATTGGGATTATCGGAAGGGACCAATTCAACCCAATCTCCTAGTCTGGCTTTCATAGGCTTGCCTCCTCGTACAACCGGTTTTCTATTAATAGTATAGAAAAGAGAGGTAAGCATTTGAATGGAGGATTTTTTATTTTCCTAGAATATTTTTTATCCTGTTTTGACCGATTTAGACAGCGAAAATCTTATTATGCCCTTTCATCAATTGTCGAATCCCCGTAATTCTATTATTGACCGGCATAAAGCAAACGGTTTAAAAGTAATTGATGAACGCGTGAAATGGTATTGTTCCTTATGCGGTTTTAATCCGATGAGTGTTAAGGTTGCAGATGAGGCTAAAAGGTGGGGCTCTTGCGGTCCGCGGAATACTCCGAATTTCTCATGGCGTCTTGTTAAGGAAAGGCGAAATCACAAATGACCAAAAACAAATAAGAGAACCGGTTGTACCCTAATGGGATTTTCTAAAAACACAAAATCTTGACACGCCCGTTATATAAGTTGGGGATCCACCCTGCAAGTTGAGGGGACAATCCTTCATCTTGAGGAAAAGGTCCTCCATCTCGAGGACGGATTCCTCCAAATTGGGGGAAGGATCCTTCAACTTGAGGAAAAGGTCCTCCATCTTGAGGATCGATTCCTCCAAATTGAGGGAAGGATCCTTCATCTTGAGGAAATGATCCTCCATCTTGAGGATCGATTCCTCTAAATTGAGGGAAGGATCCTTCATCTTGAGGAAAAGATCCTCAACTTGAAGGGAACTTTCCTCAAGATCAAATGGGATTGCGGCATTTTTAACTTCATTTGCTTCAGAACTCAGCTTGGTTATCCTTTAAATCGCCGTTCCGGAAAAGTCACCGGGTTCCTAATCTATTCAAGACGGAAGGCGCCGATTGATCTTTTTAAATTTTCAACTACCTGACTCAATTCTATTGCCAGAGAAGAAACTTCCTCGGTTAATGCTGTTTGCTCTTGAGATGTTGCGGAGACTTCTTCGGTGTTTGCCATATTTTCTTCGGTTATCGCCGCAATGGAAGTAATTGCGGCAATCGTCACATTATTACGTTCTGACATTTTCGAAACTAATTCAGCCACCGTGTTAATTTGCTTCAAATTGACCATTAACTTTTCATAAATATTCACAAAAGTATTGTTCGCCTCAAAAATAAGCTCTTTACCGGATTCCATTCGGGCAATTCCTTCTTTACTAACTTCTACTGCGCGCTCAGAGTGGCCTTTGATCTTGGTAATTAAGTCATTGATCAAATTGGCGGCCACTTTGGATTGCTCAGCCAATTTCCCGGTTTCAGCCGCAACAACTCCGAAGCCTCTCCCGTGTTCTCCAGCTCTAGCCGCTTCAATGGAAGCATTTAACGCGAGTAAAGTTGTTTGGTCAGCTATATTTTGGATTAAGGTAATAATTTCGATAATCTCTTCAGTCTTCTGATTTAATTCATTAATAACCAATTCAATTTCCTTATTAAAATCATATATTTTTTGAATTTCACTAGTGACTAAGTTGGTCGCTTGTTGTCCACTTTTGGCGGAATCAGCCATTTTAGTTGATTCTACAGCGATTGTTTGGGTGTTAACATTCACTTGATCCACCATCTCAACTAAACGACTAACTGTATCGACCGCTTGACTTATTTGTTTGGTTTGTTCACTGGAAGCAATTGCTAAAGCGTTCATTGCTCTTGAAACCTCTTGAGCCGATTGTCCGGTATCTTTGGAAGCCCGTTCCAGATCTTTCGAGGCATTAGCGATTTTTTCAGTTTCTTGATTAATTCCCAATACCAACTGACGTAAGCCGACCATCGCTTGATTCAGACTGGCGGCCACTTTTCTTATCTCCGGCGAACCGGTAACTTCAATTGAGCTGACCAGATTACCGGTTGCCAAATCTTTACTTACTGTATCTATTTTTTTCAGGGCCCCGGATATCGATATTGAGATTAACAAACCTAAAATTGTTGAAATAATTCCGCTCAAAACTAAAATGATAATCATAAAAGTTGTGGCAGTGGCATAATATTCAGCGTTCTTTGTATTAAATTCGATACTAGTGTTGGTGGTTTCACCTTGAATTATGGTGAAAAATGAATTGAGTTCTATTATTTGGTCTTTAAGTAATTCATAATTCTCCTTGTCCGTTGGCAGGTTGGCAATTTTAATAAGATTGTCCATTCTTTTAAGGCATTCTTCTACATTATTTTGATCAAAAGATTTAATATTATTAAGTAACAATTTAACGCTTTCGGCGCTGGATGATTTTAATAAGGCTTGCCGGTTCTCGACTAAAGCTTGGAGATATTCATAATTTATTTTAATTAATTCTCCTCTTAAAGCGGCAACATTATATAAAACGCTATTACTATCCATGAGCTCATTGGCTGTTTGTTTCATATTTTCAATAGTCCGTAAACTTACAAAGCCCAAAACCACCAGTGAGATAATTAAAACCGCCACAATAATCTGGATCTGATAGAAAATCTTCCATTTCGAAAAGATATTTAGTTTTTGCAACTTATAAATTTGATTATTTAATTTCTCAACAATTCCCATGAGTAAATCCTGCCTTTCTACCCTAGAATATTTAAATTATCAAATCCTTTATAACTTCAACAAACAAAGACCCCGAAAAACAATTGCGCAACCTCAAAACACAGCTAAATCCTATATAGTTGGTTCGATAAAACGTTCATATATTCATATAAATTTTCAATTCTTTCCGGCCGCCTCCGCCTGTTTCGAAATAGCATATAACCCAGCCGCCATAATCAGCAAAAGTGCCGGTATTATGATAGATAGTCTGGCTTTCATAGCCTTGCCTCCCCGGGCAACTAGTTTCCTAATTAATAGTATAGAAAAGTGAAGTAAGCATTTGAATGGAGGATTTTTTAATTTCCTGGAATATTTTTTATCCTGTTTTGAACGATTTTTTATTAAAACAATGGTTAATTATAAGCCCAAAATAAAAAAGAGGCCTTCATTGCTTAGAAAGTCCTCATTACTTCATAGTCGGATATAGTTATGCCTAAGAAATTATTAACTCAGGCTAAGGATTCGGCGATGTCTGCGCCCGAGGCAGTTGAACGGGGTTATAAACTTTACTTGTTTAAATAGCCCTTAATTAATGGCTTTTTAAAAACAGTTCCACCGCCGCCAAAGTCGGCATAGCGCTTTGGGCGCCTTTAGCCGTGACCGATAAGGCTCCGGCGGCATTGGCAAATCTGACGCTCTCCGGCAAATCTTTTCCTTGAGCTAAAGAAACCGCAAAAGCGGCGTTAAATGTGTCTCCGGCGCCGGTGGTGTCGATGGCTTTTACCGGAAATCCCGGGACATGAAGAAATTCGTTTTCCCGGATAATATAGGCCCCGTTTTTTCCGGCTTTTAACAGCACCGCGTCTACACCTTTTTTTAGAAGATTAGCGGCTGCGGTTTTCCATCCGGTCCCGGTGGCGGCTTTCGTTGATGTGATAAGCCCGATCTCGGTTTCGTTGGGGGTAATATAATCGATGCATTGGTATATCTCATCGGGTAAGACTCTTGCCGGAGCCGGATCTAAAACAACCGTCTTCTGATTTTCCTTTAATTTCTTGACGGTGTAAAGAACGGTATCGATGGGGATCTCCAGCTGGATCAGAAAAATGTCGCCCTCAAGCATGTATTCCCATCTTTTGTCGATAAACCGGGAATCAACCAAATTATTGGCCCCGGGAATAATTAGAATATGGTTTTCCCCCGCGCCGTCAACTTCAATAACGGCAATTCCGGTGGAGATGCCCGGTTCAATCCCTACCCCGCCGGTGTTAACCCCGTTTTCCCGGAGGTTGTTTAAATTCTGTTCGCCGTAAAGGTCGGCGCCGACTTTGCCGATCATCCGGACATCAGCCCCGAGACGTCCCGCGGCCACCGCTTGGTTGGACCCTTTACCGCCGGGGAAAGTATTAAATTCCTTACCAATCAACGTTTCTCCAGGTTTCGGGAACCGGTCGGCGCTGGCTACCAAGTCGCTGTTTATACTTCCAATGACGCAAATCTTTTTCATAGGCTTGTTCCCCCAATGAATGTCGCTGTTCCTTCAACTCAAAGCAGATATTAAACTTGCAGTAATTTATTTTATTACTTTAAAACTGGTCTGACAACTATTCGAAAAAAGCGGTGTGAACTCATAACTTATTATTCGTATCACACCGCTTTGCAAAAATTATAAAGTCTTCTTCAAGTTTCTCAAGTTATTTAGTAACCAGTTTTAAACCTACAGGGATCGATTTTTCAACTTTCTTGCCCTTTAATACTCTATCGGCGTTTTCAACCCCCAAGGCTCCCATTAATTCCGGTTGCTGAGCCACAGTGGCGGCCATTGAACCGTTCTTAACCGCCTTTACGGCATCATCAATGGCGTCAAAACCGACAACAATAATTCCGGCCCGTTTGGCGGCCTCAATCGCCTTCAAAGCGCCCAAAGCCATTTCATCATTGTGGGCGAATACAGCGTTAATCTCGGGTTGAGCCTGGAGGATATTCTCCATGACCGTCAAACCTTTTTGCCGGTCAAAATCAGCGCTTTGTTGGGCGACAACCTTAATCCCGGGGTAGGCGGCAATTCCTTCATTGAAACCCTTCCCCCGGTCCCGGGCGGCTGAGGTTCCCGGAATACCTTGCAACTCCACCACTTTACCTTTTCCTTTGAGCAATTTGGCTATATACTCGGCGGCCATTTTCCCGCCGGCTACGTTATCCGAGGCGATATGAGTCACCACTGCTCCGCCGTTAGAGGCGCGGTCAATGGTTATTACCGGAATCTTGTTGGCGTTGGCGGTTCTAACCGCATTGACAACCGCATCGCTGTCGGTGGGGTTAATCAGCAGGACGCCGATTTTTTGCTGGACCAGATCTTCGACATTGGCCAATTCTTTGGCGGAGTCATTCTGCGAATCCAGGACAATGAGCTGATATCCCAATTCCTTGGCCTTTTTTTCGGCGCCTTCTTTTAAGGTCACAAAAAACGGATTATTAAGGGTGGAAATGACTAAACCGACGGTTTTATCTTTGGCAAATGAAATACCGGCAAAGAGAGACAGGACTAAACAGGCGGCTAACAGTAGAACAATGATTTTTTGGCGATTCATCAATAACTCCTCCTCAATTAATTTATTAAACATAGAAAACCTTTAACCCAGACCCTAGCCGAAGATCGCACCACCTCCAAAAGACCGGTTTTCTTTAACTTTCTTTCTTATCCAATAATATCGCGATTAAAATCACCGCGCCCTTGGCGATTAATTGGTAAAACGGCGAGACATTTAAAAGATTCAAACCGTTATTCAACAGGCCGATAATCAAGGCCCCGATTAAAGTACCGACTACACTTCCCTGGCCTCCCGAGAGGCTGGTGCCGCCTAATACGACGGCGGCAATGGCATCCAATTCCGCCCCCTGACCGGCGGTAGGTTGAGCCGAGTTTAACCGGGAAGCGATAATGATACCGCTTAAGGCCGCTAATAAACCGGAAACGGTATAAGCAAAGATCTTCACCCGGTTGGTGTCGATACCGGATAACCGGGCGGCTTCCTCATTATCGCCCAGCGCGTAAAGGTAACGCCCGATTTTATATTGTGACAGCAAATAATAACCAATACCGAAGACCAGAAAAGTTAAGATAACCGGGACTGGAAAAATTCCCACGAACCCCCCGCCCACGTAATAAAAGGCATCCCCTAAACCGGTGATCGGCTGACCGTTGGTATAAACCAAGGTCGCTCCCCGCAAAATAGTCATCATCGCCAGAGTGGAGATAAACGGCGGTACTTTGCCCCTGGCGATCAAAACCCCATTGACCGCCCCTAATACGGCCCCCAATAACAGACCGGCGCTGACCGCCAGCCAGACGTTGACGCCCCCCACCAGCATTCCGGCTGTAACGGCGCTGGCGAAAGCGAATATCGAGCCCACCGAGAGGTCGATTCCAGCGGTGATGATTACAAAGGTCATGCCCACAGCCATGATCGCATTTAGAGAAGTCTGCCGTAGGATGTTTGTAAAATTAGCCAAAGTCAAAAACCTCGGTGACAATATGGTCAAAATTACAGCCAACCCCACCAAACCAATTAGTGACCTTAATTTATACAACATCTGTTTCTGAAGCATTTTCATCATTCTCCTTGGCGCATCCCGAATGCGCTGCGCATAATCTTTTCCTGGCTTGCCTCGTCATGAGTATAGGTACCGGTCACCCTTCCTTCATGAATAACCATAATCCGGTCGCTAATCCCCATAACTTCAGGGAGTTCGGAGGAGATCAGAATAATGGCGACCCCGCTCTCTTTAAGCCGGTTAATTAAATTATAAATTTCAATTTTGGCTCCGACGTCGACTCCCCGGGTAGGTTCATCCAGGATCAGCACCTTTGGCTGGGTCATCATCCATTTCGAAAGAACCACTTTTTGCTGGTTGCCGCCGCTTAAATGCTTCACTGTCTGTTTCATGGCGGGAGTTTTAATCTTTAATTTTTGAATATACCCCTCTACCCGTTTGGTTTCGGCGCGGTTGTTGATCTTCCCTAGTCTTGCCAATTCATCTAATGATGAGATACTGATGTTATGCTTAATCGATAATTCGAGGAAAAGCCCCTCCATCTTGCGGTCTTCGGAAAGATAGGCGATTCCGTGGCGGACCGCCTCCCGCGGCGACCGCACTTTAATCTTTCGGCCTTCAAGGTAAATCTCCCCGCTGTCAATTTTTAAAGCCCCAAATATCGCTTTAGCCAGTTCTGTTCTTCCGGCGCCCATCAATCCGGCAATCCCCAGCACCTCTCCGGCACTTACGGTGAAATCAATTTCCTGCAGCAAACCCTTTTTGGAAAGCTTCGCTACTCTTAATACTTCCCGGCCGGGGGTAACGACCTCCCGTAAAAACTTCTCCTCAAGCCTCCGGCCTACCATCATCTGGATCAACTGCTGTTGATTAAGGTCTTTTACCTCCGCGCTACCGATATGCTTGCCGTCACGCAGCACCGTAACTTGATCGCAAATTTCGAAAACCTCGTCTAGCTTATGGGAGATATAAACAATGACTTTCCCGGATTGTTTCAGATTGCGGATTATAGCGAACAATTTGTCTATTTCCTGGTTGGTCAGGGCCGCGGTGGGCTCATCCATGATGATAATTTCAGCATCCAGCGACAGTGCCTTGGCGATCTCCACCATTTGCTGCTCCCCGACGCCCAAATCTTTAACCAGGGTTTTAGGATCGGTTTCGATTCCCAATTTCCTCAGGTATCTGCGGCTTTCACCGTGCAGCTTCTCCCAGTCAAGCCGGCGGGAGAATTTTTTCCGGTATTCCCTGCCGAGGAAGATATTTTCGGCGATTGACAAATGTTGAATTAAGTTAAGTTCCTGATGGATCACGGCGATACCAAGGTTTTGGGAGTGTCTCGGCCCGGCAATATCGACCTTTTGGCCCCGAATATATATGCTGCCGGAATCCTTCCGGTAAACCCCTCCCAGGATCTTCATCAGAGTCGATTTGCCGGCGCCGTTTTCACCTAAAAGGGCATGAACTCTCCCCTGGTAAAGCTGTAGATCAACATCCTCCAGGGCCTTTACCCCGGGAAAACTTTTGCTGATCTGCTCCATTTTCAGTATGGGCATAACCATCCTCACGTTCCTCCTAAAAGATGACTCCGGATTTGAGAATGATGTTAGCATAGGGGGTGCACTCGCCAGTACGGACACAGGCCCGGGCTTTGGCGACCGTATTTTTAAAATCCTGGTGCGAGACCGTTTCTATTTTAGTGTCTTTGAAGATCTCTCGGATTTGTTGATAGACTTGAGGGCTCTTTTCTGTCATTTCCCTGGCAATAACGACTTCTTCAACTTGTAACTCGCTAAGAACGGCTTTTAGGGTTTCAATGAATCCCGGCACACCCTTTACCAATGCCAGATCGATTCTTTTTACCTCTTCCGGCACAGGCAATCCGCAGTCGGCAATCACCAGCATATCGGTGTGCCCCATTTTAGCCACCACTGCTGAAATCTCGCTGTTTAATAACGTTGTCTTCTTCATAGACGCCCTCCGGTATCTGTTTTGCTTGCTTTTTATATAAATAAGTCAATTTCCAATAGATTGGGCAGCCCCATAACGGGTAGTTTCTCTAAACAACAGCTCCGGTTTTAAAAAGAGGTTATTCTCTTTTAGCTCTACTCCTTCAATCACATTGATCAGCATCCGGGCGCCCAGCGCGCCCATATCGTAAATCGGCTGAGCCACCGTAGACAAAGCCGGTTCAATCAAGGACGACAGTTGAATGTTATCGAAGCCGATGACTTCAACATCTTTCGGGACATTGATTCGGTGGCTCCGCAACGCCTTTAAAACCCCGATGGCCATCATATCGTTACCCGCAAAGACTGCGGTGAATTCCTTACCGCTATCCAGCAATTGATTGATAAAGTCCATGCCGCTGTTGATCTGATAATCCCCTTCTTTGACCAAGTCATAGTCAATCTCCAACCCCAGGTCGCAGTGGGCCTTCTGAAACCCTTTAAACCTATGCCAGGCGGTCATAATGTTCAATGGACCTGAAATAAAGGCAATTCGCCGGTGCCCGTTCTGCAAAAAGTAATTCACTGCCTGGTAGGCGCCATCCTGGTTATCGGAGAACACCCCCGTCTCTTGTTCCATTCCTTCGATGTATCTATCCAGCAGGGTAAAGGGAATATTTTTCTCTTTCAACAGTTGGCATTGGGAGACCGATTTCGAGAGGCTTGAGGCTAATATTACCCCGTCAACACTCTTCTCGATAAAAGCCTTTAAATATTGTTTTTCTTTTTCGAAGTTATTGTCGGAATTACAAAGAAACAAGTTGTAACCGTGTTTAAGGGCGGTATCCTCCACCCCCCGGGCTAATTGAGGAAAGAAAGGGTTGGTAATATCCGGGATAATTAGCCCGAGAGAATTGGTGCGCTTAGTGACCAATCCCCTGGCAATAAGGCTGGGTTGATAATTTAGATTCCGGATTATCTCCAGAATTCTGGCTTTGGTCTCCTCGCCCACCCCTTCGGATTTGTTGTTGATCACCCGGGAGACCGTTGCTTTGGAAACATTAGCCAGTTTGGCGATATCTTTAATAGTAAGCGCCACAATAATCCTCACCAAAATAATGTCTTAAGTAACCGGTTTACTAAACCGGTTACTTTGATTGTAACAATAAATTTATATTCTGGCAAGATCTATTTTATGCAGGGAAAAACAACCTAAAAAAGAATCCTCAACCCTCTTTGTTTTTAGACGGAACTAAAAAAGCCGCTGCTTCGGCGGCTTTCCTTCTAAGCTTAAATAAGTATAGATTTCCGCTATTTATGACACCCGAATAACGGAGTACCGACTGTTCCTATACTGTCGGCATCGTATTCATGGTTGTCCGCCTCCCAGTACCGCGTCTGCTTTCGGCATCCATTCGCTGATAGGAATTTTTTGCGGGCATTTCTCTTCACATACCCGGCATTGAACGCAGGCGCCGGCCCGTTCATTTTCCGGCAAGAATCTTACGTACATTGCCCGGGCGGTCGGCAGATCTTCATGCATGAATCCGTCATTGTACAAACTGAAGTTCCTGGGTATATTGACTCCATTGGGGCACGGCAGGCAATAACTACAGCCCGTACAGGGGATGGCCGTCCTTTCTTTATACTTGCGCCGGACTTCTTCAATCAATCGCAGCTCCTCAGCTCCTAAACTATTGACTCCCGAACGATTGGCGGAGTCAATGTTCTCCTTGACCTGGCGCATTGAACTCATTCCACTTAACAGCAGCGCCACTTCAGGATGGTTCCAAATCCATTGTAAGGCCCAATCCGCTGGAGAACGTTTTGTTTTAAAGCCTTCAAAAACCTCCCGCACCGGCTGGGGCGGATTGGCTAATTTCCCGCCCAGCAGAGGCTCCATCACTATCACAGCCAGCCCTTTGGAATAGGCGTACCTCATCCCTTCGGTTCCGGCCTGGCTCTCGATATCCATATAGTTGTATTGGATCTGGCAGAAGGTCCAGCGGTTATAACCGTCAACAATTTCCCGGAAAGATTCGTGCCTGTCGTGAAAGGAAAAACCGATGTGGCCGATCCGGCCGTCCTGGATTGCCGCCTCGGCCCGCTTCAATAAGTCAAATTTCAAGACTATCTGCTGCCATCTTTGTCTGTCCAAACCATGAAGCAGGTAAAAGTCAATTTGCTCCGTTTGCAGCCTGGACAATTGTTCATTTAAGTATTTGTCAAAATCGGCCGCTTGTTTGATAAACCAGACCGGTGATTTTGTGGCTAACCTGACTTTTTGGCGATAGCCGTCTTGCAAGGCCCTACCGAGAACAATCTCGCTTTGGCCGCTATGGTATGGATAAGCGGTGTCGACATAATTCACTCCCTGGTCGATCGCATAACGGATCATCCTTTTAGCTTCGCCTTCATCAATATCGCCACTTATCGGATTACCATCAGCAGTCGGCAAACGCATACAGCCGAAACCCAAGGCCGAGACTTCCCAATTTAGTCTACCAAACTTTCGATACTGCATTCCAATCCCCCGTTTTCGAGAATTATATTGTATTTAGGCATTAATTTGATCCTACTCTGAATATAAGAATATAAAATGTTTTTTGATGTTCCGGATATCCATGGCTAGAATGGCATCATAATAAGCCTGAAGACGGTAAAAAAATAACCGAAAATTTTTCCGGTTTTAACTTTATTTTATCCGCTTTAATTCCCGAATATCGTCATCATGTTTAGCCGCTTTACGGACTAAAAAAGAAACATCTCCAGCCATATTATCAATAATTTCCCTGATTTCGACTTGTTCCTCTTGGATATGGGCTACTGTTATATTCAAGCGGTCTATTTCCGCCTTTTGAACCTCCTGTCCATGCCGGAGGGCTTGGAGGATTTCACCATGCTCTTTTAAAATTGCGCCTTGTTCTTTTAAAATTGCGCCTTGCTCTTTTAAAATTGCGCCTTGTTCAGTCACTTTCTGTAATAATAGTTCTAGCATTTCTTTTTCAGTCATTATAAATACCGCTCCTTTATGACTTACTATTCATGTTTTTAATTTTATCACTTCTCCTATGCTCCTTCAATCTATATAAATAACCGCCCCAAGTTAAGGAAGCGGTTTTTTCTAATTGGTATCAAAATCGGCGTTAATCTTTGACCTTATGATTTTTCAAAAGTGGCGCGCCCGGAGGGGCTCGAACCCCCGGCCTACAGATTCGAAGTTTCGCCAGTTAAATTTTATCTTGTTTTATTTCGTTTTATCTTGTTTTAAAAATTCAGTATAATCAAGGGTTTTTAAGGCTTTGGCTTACTAATAATTTCCAATTTGTTTTATTTGATTTTTTCTTGTTTTATCTTGGTTGGTGTATTTCTAGGTGTACTAAAATACACCAATTAGAAAACCGCTCCGGGTTAATCGGGGCGGTTTATTTTTTTTACCTTTATGTTGAAAGTGGATTTTTTTTTATACTTAAAAAAGTGAGA